>JANPCA010000274.1:0-23406 GCA_031430715.1 Hyphomicrobiales bacterium
ACGCCCGCCGCGTCGCCCTTGACGACGCGCGGCGCCTTGGGGAGTTGCAGCCAGAGGATCGCCTTGCCATTGGGCGCGCGCGACGGATCGAATGAGGTTGGCTGCCCGAGGCAGATGGTGGGTTCGGCGGGCAGAAGCCCACGTTCGGCCTCGTTCACTGCTTTTGAAACCGCATCGAGGCCGCCCGACAGGTGCAGCAGCGCGACTCTGCCGAGTTCTGGATTGTTCCATTTCGGCGGCGCCTTGAGGGCATAGTGCATCTGCATGTTGCCCTTGCCATGCACGAAGCCCTTGAGTTCCTTGCGTTGAGGGTCGCAAGCCGGATGGTTCCGCAACAGGCGGCCATAGAGTTGCGCCGGCGTCATGGAACAGATGACGCCCTGGCTCGCGGTGATGCGTTCGCCAGAGGTCAGCATAACACCCGTGGCGCGCTGCGTGTCATCGACGGTCACCTCGGCCACGTCGGCATTGACGCGGATGTCGCCGCCGTGATCGCGGATCAGTTTTTCGAATGCGCCGAGAATACTGGCAGCGCCGCCCTTGACGATGGGCGCTCCGGCCGCTTCGAGCGCGAAGGCGATGACCTTGGCCATCTGGCCCGAATAGGCGGACTCGGGTCCAAGCCCCGTGTGCAGCACCCAAGGCGCCATCAGCGCATGAAACAGCGGTGACTGGTAGTTTGGCTCAAGCCAATGCCGCGCGTTGCCCAGCGCCGCGCCGAAAAATGCCGACAACCCGCGCGGCCCCCGCCGCCACGCCTCGCGCGCCACGGTCCCCGCCATGGCCCACGACCATAACCTGGCGCCCAGCAGCGCGAACAGGAACGGCGCATCGGCTCCGAGTTTCCGCATATCCTCCGCATACTGACGGCCGTCGCCATCGGCCAGGGAATCGAAGGCCGCCACATTGGCCGCACGGTCCTTGCGCAACAGCAGGCTCCGGCCATCGGGCAGCAGCACGCCGGTCGGGATGTCCGGATGCGCGAAGGACAGTCCGCGCTTTTCGAGTTCGCCGGCCAGTGCCTTATAGGCGGGCGACAGGAGGAACAGCACGAAGGTCGTTGCCATGACATCATGAACGAAACCAGGAGCGGTGGCCTCCTCGCTGCGGATGCAGCCGCCGATGCGATCATTGCGCTCCAGCACCACGGCGCGTTTGCCCTTGAGGCTCAACAGCGCCGCGGCGACCAGCCCGTTGATGCCGCTGCCAACGATTACATAGCCGGCCATCGCGTTAATTTACTTGGGCACCAGCGCCAGCGCCCGCAGCGGGCTTCCCGTGCCGTTCCTGATCTTCAACGGCGCCGCGATGAGGATGGCGCCCTTAGGGGGCAACTTATCCAGGTTGCACAGGCTGGCGAGTCCGTAGCGATTGGCTTTGTGCATCAGGTTATGGGCCGGGAAGGGCGGGTTCATCCCGCCCGCCGAACCGGCATCGGTGCCCACCGTCTCGGAGCCCCAGCCGACGATGCCGCGCTTGATAAGGAATTGAATGGTTTCCGCCGTTGGCCCCGGCGAATGCGGGCCGCTGTCGTCGGCATTGAGGAACTCCTGCTCGCTGCCGTTGCGCTTGTACCAGTCGGTGCGCATCACCACCCACGAGCCTTTCTCGATCTGGCCATGCTCGGCCTCCCAGGCCTTCACATGATCGACGGTCAGCAGGAAGTCCGGATTCTTCTTGACCTGTTTGCTGCAGTCGATGACGCAGACCGGCGCCACGAAATTCTTCGGCGCAATGGTATCCGTGGACCCATCCTTGTAGTCGCGTCCGGTAATCCAATGGATGGGCGCATCGAAATGCGTGCCAGAATGTTCGCCGATCTTCAGCCAGTTCCAGGCCCAGTAGGGGCCCTTCTCGTCATAGTGCGAAATTTCGTGGACCTCGATGGTGGGTGTGTTGAGGCCGATGGACGGCGGCAGCTTGATGAGCGGCGTGTCGGGGCCGAGTGTCGCGGTGAGATCGATCACCTTGATGCGGCCTTCGAGAAAAGCCGCCGCCATTCCGCTCAGCGCCGATTTTTTGGCGGTCTTCTTCCGAACTTTTTTCGCAACCTTCTTCGCGGCCATGGTGATCGTCCTCGCCTGATATTGTCCCAAGGCCCGTCAGACTATTGCATTCATATGAACTTGCAAGATTTGCAGTTGAAAATCTTGCGGATTTTCAGGAGCCCGCCCGGCATTGCATGAGAATGCAAGGGGTTTGGGCCTCACTTGGCCAGGATCTTGCCGAGCATGTGGCCTGACCCCGCTCCCGTACCGGCGCCAGGCCACGTGGCGGCGCCGCACATATAGAGACCCTTGAGCGGCGTCCTGTAGCGCGAATATCCGGCCACCGGGCGGAACAGGAAGTTCTGGTCGAGATGGTGGCTGCCGGAAAGATTGTCGCCGCCGATCAGGCAGGGGTTCTCCGCTTCGAGATCGTCGGGCGAGAACACGGCGCGGCCGATAATCCTGTTTCGCGTTCCAGGCGCATGGGCCTCGATCAGATCGAGCACGCGCTCGGCATAAGCCTCCTTGATGGTGGACCATTCGGTGCCAGCGATCTTTCCCGCCGCATCGCCCGTCACATGCTTCGGCAGCACCCGCACTTGCACCCACAGCACATGTTTGCCGTTTGGCGCGCGGCTCGGATCGAGTGCTGTTGGCTGGCCCACCACCAGAACCGGCGCTTCCGGCAGCGACCCCGCCATGGCCTGCCCATAGACCGCTGTCATGTATTCAAGACTGGGAGCGATATGCACGTAGGCGAACTGTTTTAATTCGTCCCCCGCCGCCCAGTCGAGCGGGCTGTCGAGTGCGAGATGCAGCATCATGGTTCCGGGGCCGGGCCGGAAGGCGCGGAACTTCGTGTCCGCCGCCGCGTTGCCGCTGCCCTGTGGCAACAGCTTCGCCAACAGCAAGCCCGGCGTGACATTGGCGACGACGGCCCGCCTTGCCGCAATCCTCTCACCCGATTGGAGCACGATGCCTGTGGCAGCGCCCTGAGCCGCGCTGATCTCGGCGACAGGCGCATCGAGGTGCACTTCGCCGCCGAGCTCTTCAAGATAGCCTACCATGGCGCGGATCATCGTGTCAGCACCGCCTTGGCCGATCATCATGCCGAAAGACTGATTGGCCATCGCTTCGAGATAGGGGAAGAGGGCACCTCCTGCGATGTCCGGCGCGAAGTCGAGATGCATGCCCCAGGCGGCGAGTGTGGTCTTGACCTTGGCGCTGGCGAAATTGGCATCGAGCCAATCACGCGGCGACGAAACAAGAAAGCGCAGCATGTCCAGAAGCCAGCCGGTGCCGTGTTGCCGCCAGGCTTTCCAGATGACCTTCAAGGCCGCAAGGGACGGCATGGGACTGCCAAGCAATCCGAAAATATGTGGCGCGTCGCGGCCGAACGTTTCGAGCATCCGCCGCCAGCTCTCCGCATCCGCGGCATCAATGGCGGTGAGCCGCGCCAAGGTCGTTTCAAGCGTCTTGGACACCCCGAAGAATGTCCCGTCCGGGAATACCGAAGCAAAGCAATGTTCGGCCGGCACGAAGCTCAAGCCATGCCGCGCCAGCGCCTCGCCATGGGCCTTGAGGAAGGGCGACCCGGCGAACATGCTGAGGTTCATGGCGCACAGGTCGTGGCGAAAGCCGGGCAGCGTGACCTCGCGGGTCTTGACCGCGCCCCCGGCCTGCGGCTTGGCCTCGAAGACGCCGGCCTTCCAACCGCGAACCGCCAGTTCGATGGCGCAGGCCAGGCCGTTATGTCCGGCCCCCACGATGACGGCATCATAGGCTTGTGCGGTGCTCATGGCGTCATCATGAAGCCGGATCGCAGCGGCGGCAAGCCACCTCGCACCGCCGATGTGACATCGACACGGCGCATCATCGCAGACTATGATCAATCGCATGCGCGGCCTGCCGCCAATTCCGGAGGTGAATGTTGACCGACTATCCCCGCGACATGAAGGGCTATGCCAGAGCCATTCCCGATCCCAAATGGCCGGGCGGCGCCCATGTCGCCGTGCAGTTCGTGCTCAATTACGAGGAGGGCGGCGAAAACAACATCCTCCATGGCGACGCCGCATCCGAGGCTTTCCTGTCCGAAATCGTCGGGGCCGCCGCCTGGCCGGGCCAGCGCCACTGGAACATGGAATCGATCTACGAATATGGCGCAAGGGCCGGCTTCTGGCGGCTGTGGCGCATGTTCACCGCCAGAGACGTGCCGCTGACCATCTATGGCGTGGCCACTGCCCTGATGCGCTCGCCCGATCAGGTGGAGGCCATGAAGCAAGCGGGCTGGGAGATCGCCAGCCATGGCCTCAAATGGATCGAGCACAAGGACATGCCGGAGGAGGTGGAACGCCAGCAGATCGCCGAGGCAATCCGCCTCCACAAAGAGGTGACGGGCGAGCGCCCGCTGGGCTGGTACACGGGCCGTTGCTCGATGAATACGACAAGGCTGGTGATGGAGGAGGGCGGCTTCCTCTATTCCTCCGACGACTATTCCGACGACCTGCCCTACTGGCTGAGGAAGGCCGATGGCGGGAGCCATCTGATCATCCCCTATACGCTCGACGCCAACGACATGCGCTTTGCGACGCCCCAGGGCTTCAACACCGGCGAACATTTCTACCAGTATCTGAAGGATTCCTTCGACTGCCTCCATGAGGAAGGCCGCCGTGGCGCGCCCAAGATGATGTCGGTCGGCCTGCACTGCCGCCTCGTGGGAAGGCCCGGCCGGGCCTTGGGATTGGCGAAATTCATCGATTACGTGCGCTCTCGCGACAAGGTCTGGATCGCCCGCCGCATCGATATCGCCAGGCATTGGCACACCCACCACGCGGCTTGATACCGAGTCCGGTTGATCGGTTCTTATTTTGCACGATCGGCAATTTCCTCCTCCAGGCGAAAGCTTGGGGGAGGGGGACCGCGGGAACCGCGGTGGAGGGGTGGTGCGGCAAGCGCTGCCTTGATCGAAGCGGGCCCGCGCGATGCGGGGCACTGCCGGGTGCATATGGTCACCAATTTCAAGGGTCTGGCCCGGCGGATCGAGGAGATGGCGCCCGATGTGGTGGTGATGGATCTGGGCAATCCCAACCGCGACTTCCTCGAGCACATGTTCCGCCTGTCCAAGGCGATCCAGAAGCCCATCGCCATGTTCGTGGACCAGTCTAGCGCGCAGTCGATGCTCGACGCGGTCCAGGCCGGCGTTTCCGCCTATGTCGTCGACGGCTTCAAGCGCGAACGGGTGAAACCGATCCTCGATCTGGCGATCATGCGCTTCCGCCCTGTGGGACAAATGTCCCCATAAGGGCGGCCCGCTCTCGCAAGGCATCGTCCATGGTCATTCGGTGACCTGCCCGTTGCATAACTGGGTGATCGGACTTGAAACCGGCTCTGGTCCGCATGCAGCGCTTTGCCGCCGCGTGGCACGGATTCGGCATCTCGCTTGGCGATATTATTCCGTCTACGGAATATTGGGTTTTGCGGCCGCTGGTCTCTGGCCTGTCCTTCGAATGCGCCGGCAGCGATATTCCGGCCGATTGGACCCGATACTCCGGAGCTCTTCCGAAGGATGGCCTTGATGGGCATCAGGTCTCGTCCGTCCACGGAACGTCATCGGCTCAATTCAGATACGCCGCTTTCAGGGATGGCGCCTTGCGCTTTGCCTTCTTCGCCAGTCCGCGGCCGGTGGAGGTAAGCCGTCCCTGGCTGCAGCAGCTGCCGGGTACTAACCCATCACCGATGCATATTCTGGCGGGGCGGCCCTCCCTGGCCGTGGAAGACTGCGGTCCGATCGTTTGTTCCTGCATGGGTGTTGGCCCTAACAGCATCGCGGGCTTTGTGGCAATGAACCCCTGCGCCAATCAATGCGTGATGCCGGTGATGACTTCCTCGACCTCCTGAACCGTGGTCTTCTTGGGTTCGATATCGTCCGCCACGATGGCGCCGTGGCGCATGACCACGATGCGGTCGACCACCTGGAAGACATGATGAATATTATGCGCGATGAAGATGCAGGCGTGGCCTGACGCACCCGCGTTGCGCACGAAGCGCAAGACCCCTTGCGTCTCCGCCACGCCGAGGTTGTTGGTGGGTTCATCGAGAATGATGAGGTCGCTGTCGAAATGCATGGCCCGCGCGATGGCGACGGCCTGGCGCTCGCCGCCCGACAGGGAACCGATGGGCGTCGAGGGTGGAATGTTCTTGGTGATGCCGACCTTCTTCAAGAGATCGCGCGCCACGATATTCATGGCCTCCTGGTCCATGTAGTTGAGAAAGCCCGGACCCTTCACCGGCTCGCGCCCAAGGAACAGGTTGCGGGCGATGGACAGTTGCGGCACCAGGGCCGAGTCCTGGTAGATCGTCTCGATGCCATTGGCGATGGCATCGCTGGTCGAACGGATGTCGATCTTTTTTCCCTTGATGAAGATTTCGCCGGCGGTCATCGGCACCGCACCAGACAGCACCTTGATCAGCGTCGACTTGCCCGCCCCATTGTCGCCGAGCAGGCCGACGATTTCGCCGCGCCGCGAAATTGACGTCCGTCAGGGCCTGCACCCGGCCATAGTGCTTGGTGACGCCAACCATGCGGACCAGTTCTTCGCTCATGTGGCTCACGTCCCCGTCTGATGGCGGCGTTCTATGCGGTTGTGCAGCACCATCATGGCGAGAATGATGCCGCCGATGAAGATATTATAGGCGAGCCCCGGCACGCCGATCATCACAATGCCGTTGCGCATGAAGCGCAGGATGAAAATGCCAAGCACGGTGCCGATGATGGTGCCGCGCCCGCCGGTCAGGACCGTGCCGCCGATCACCACCATGGCGATGACTTCGAGTTCGTAGCCCGTGCCGGAATTGGGATTGGCGGCTTGCGTGCGGATGGAACTGATGATCCCCGCGAAGGCCGCCATGGCGGAAGAAAACATGAAGAGCGCAACCTTCACCCGGTTGACCGGCACGCCGCGGGCCCGCGCCGCGTACGGGTTGCCGCCGGAGGCCTGGATCCAGTTGCCGGCCTTAGTTTGGGTGAGAACATAGTGAGTGGCGATGGCGGCAAGTACAAACCACAGCATCGACATATAGACGCGGAGGCCCCCGACGGTGACGTCGCCCACGAGCAAACTCGCCAGCCATTGATTGTCGGCGCGCCAGGTATTCTGCGGGAAACCTTGTGTCGTGTAGAGGGCCGTGCCGCGCACCACCAGCAGCATCCCCAGTGTCACGAGAAAGGAGGGAATCCCCTCCCGCGTCACCAGCATTCCATTGGCCCAGCCGATGAACAGCGCCATTGTCATGGCAACGAGAAAGGCCACCCACATGGGCATGATGCCGGTGTTGAACAAGGTCCACATCAGCACGGCGGAGAAACCGAAGACCGAGCCCACCGACAGGTCGAATTCACCGGATGTCATGAGCAGCGTCATGGCAAGCGCGATGAGGCCGAGTTCGACGGTGAATGTCAGTGCGTTCGAGATGTTGAGCACCGACATGAAATCCGGGTTGATCCCGGTGAACACCGCGAGCAGCAGGATCAGGAGAATGAAAGGCCCAAGTTCCGGCTTGGCGATGAGCCGCTCGAGCAGTGACCGTTCCATGCTGGATTGCCCTTTTGAGAAGATGCACAAAAGCACCCCGGCCCGCCGCTCCACAGGGCAGGCCGGGGGAAAATTCGATCGGTCAGCCGCCAGAGAGAATCTTGTCGTAGACTCCGGCGGTGTCCTTTTCGTAGAGGGCACCGGTGATGATGTCGAAGCCCGGCGGAATGCCACCCGACGCCATGGCGGCGATTGACAGCGCCATGTAACTCGTGGCGTGCGGATCCTGCCACTGCGCCGCGTTGACGTAGCCGTTCAGCACTTCCTGGGTCGTGTCGGTCGAATTGCCCCAGCCGACGACCGGGAGTTCGCCGGGCTTGATGCCGACCTGGTCGAAAACGCGCTTGATGCTGCCGGTCACGAGGTCGCCAAGCCCGATGATCGCCTTGATTTTGGCCTTGTTGGCGGTCAAGTAGTCGGCCATGCGATTGATGACCTCCGCTTGGTCAAGCGTGTTGTCGGTGACTTCCCAGGTGATGTTGAGGGGCTTCAGAACCGTGGCGGCTCCGGCCTCCTCCTGCACGCCGTAGGTGGCGCCCGGCACTTCAACCGGCATCCAGACGAAGTCGCCGTCCTTGATCAACTTCTTGTCGACGAGATACTGTGCCCAACCCTTGCCCACCACGCCAAGATCGGCGCCGACATAGGCTTGGAAATCGGCGGACGGGTCGGGCGTATTGAAGTTGATGATGGGAATGCCGGCGGCGCGGGCCTCCTTCACCACTTCGACGAGACTGCCAGGGTCTGGACTCGTCGAGACGATGCCGGCGGGCTTTGAGGCGATTGCCGCGCGCATCGCTTCCTGATGCGACGGCACGTCGCCGGAATGGAACGACGTGTTCACGGTGGCGCCCGTGTGCTTGGCCCACAGATTGGCGCCCGACAGGAAATAGGTCCAAACCGGGTCGGCGGGTCCGCCGTGCGAAACCCAGAAGAAGGTCTTGCTCTCCTGGGCCCGTGCCGGAGTGATCGCGGCAATCGGCATGACCGCCGCACCGGCGAGTAAACTGCGTCTCTTGATCATCATATCCTCCCGACCGCTTGCTGTTTGAAGGCCGCCATGCCCGGTCATGCAATGGCGGCCCTGCTTTCAGTCAGAACGCGACTTTGTCCGCGCCCTTCAATTCCAGAATCTGCCGTGCCTCGTCAGGCGTTGCGATTTCGAGTCCGAGGCCCTCGACGATTTGCCGCACCTGGCGCACTTGCGCCGCGTTCGACTCCGCCAGCTTGCCCTTGCCGAGCCACAGCGAATCCTCAAGTCCGACGCGCACATTGCCGCCGGTCGCGGCCGCGATTGCCGCGATGGGCATTTGATTGCGGCCGGCCCCCAGCACCGACCAGCGGTAATCCTCGCCGAACAGCCGGTCGGCGGTGCGCCGCATCTGGATCACGTCCTCGTAATGCGCGCCGATGCCGCCCAAAATGCCGAACACGCTCTGCACGAAGAACGGCGGCTTCACGATGCCGCGTTCGGCGAAATGCGCCAGCGTATAGAGGTGCCCGATATCGTAGCACTCGATTTCGAAACGCGTGCCGTTCTCGGAGCACGTCGTAAGAATATATTCAATGTCCTCGAAGGTGTTCTTGAAGATGCGCCCGCGCGAGCCTTCGAGATAGGGGCGTTCCCAGTCGTGCTTGAAGTCCTTGAAGCGCGCCAGCATCGGATAGAGACCGAAATTCATCGTCCCCATGTTGAGGGACGCCACTTCCGGCTTGAACGTGGCGGCGGGCTTGACCCGCTGCTCGATGGTCATGGTGGCGGCCCCGCCCGTCGTGATGTTGAGGACGCAACCCGACCTCTGCTTGATGCTGCGCAGGATCGGCGCGAAGGCCTCAGGCGATTGGTCGGGCCGCCCGTCTTCCGGGTTGCGCGCGTGCAGATGCACGATGGCCGCACCCGCCTCGGCGGCACCCACCGCCGCATCGGCGATCTCTTGCGCCGTCACCGGCAGATGCGGCGACATCGACGGCGTGTGGATCGAGCCGGTGACGGCGCAAGTGATGATGATCTTTGATGATTTGGCCACGCTGTTCGCTCCGGTCATTGCTTGATCGCCGCGCCGCGCCGCAAGTCCGGCCATTCGTCGGTCAATTCGGGATAGTCCGTATCGGGCTGCGTGGCGATGGCGCGGATGCGCGTTTCAGCATTCTTGATGCTGTCCGGGCCGTCGAGCACCGCAAACCGCGTCGTGTAGGACCGGTCCTCGCCATGTTCGAGCCAGATCAGTTCGCCGCGCTGCTTGGCGAATTGTTTGCCAAATACGTGGTTGGTCACCGGCTCGATGCCCATGCAATAATGGCCATTGTGGAAATTCTGCCATTGAAAATGACAAGGAAATTCGGCCTTCGACGTCTCGACCAGAAAGCCGAATTGAAGCGCATCGTTGATCAGCGCGGCGGGCACGCGGCCTTGGCTGTCAGCTGCCATCTCGTGCTGCCAAACCTGTTCCTGGAAATTCTGGATCGGCCCCGGCAGGGTGCGATAGCCCACATTCTGGGCGCGATAGGTCTCGCCCGCGTGCGAGGCCCAGATGGAACTTTCAATCGGCGCCACATAGCGCGAGCCCTCGGCCAGCACCGGATGCCCGACGTTGATATGATAGAGCAGCATGTGCGGGGTGCGGTAGAAACCGTGATTGATGACGCGGTCCCTGATGACGATTTCATCGCCGCCGACCTTGGCTTCGACGCGCCGGATGAGATGCAGGTCCTCGCCGAACACCGTCGACTGCTGCACCGTGCCCTCGCAATAGAGCGTGCACTCGTCGCCATCCCAAGCTTCGCCATAAGACGAGAGATACCCCGGGATGGTATTGATGCGCCCGTGGATGGAACTCTTCACCGTCTTGCGGTGCACGTAGCCGTAATGCTCGGCCGAATCCTCGTCCATGAACAGGATATGGTCGAGGCCGCAGGTGGCGAGCAGCCCAGAAAACGAGCGAAGCCAGCCCAGGCCGCCTTCGCCTTCATATTCGTGCAAGCCCGGATGGCGGAAGCCCGTGGGCGAGGCCCAGCCGATGGCGCGGCCCTTGTGCTCGCATTCCGCGATGTCGAGCGCCCGGTCCACCAGCACGGTGAAGCGCAAGCCCGAGCCGGTGCGGAATTCGAGCTGCCTGACGCCACGCTCGACGCCGTTCTCGAATGCCGAGAGCCTGACGCCGGCGAACTGCGACAGCATGCCGGCATGGGCGGCAAGTTCGCGCCGCGTGTAACTGCGGCCATGAAGCTTCACCATCGGGGCAGCCTCAGAGTCCTTGAGCGCGCAGTTTCCCGTCGAGGAATTTCTTGGCCCGCGGCACATCCGATTCGTCCAGGTGTTCGATGACGATCGGAATGTTCGGATGTTTTTCAGCAAGCCGCTTCAGATAATAGTCGTAGTTGAGGCTGCCCAATCCCGGGGCCGGAAGCTCGATCTCGCCGACGCCGCGGAATGAATGCGATTCGGCCGCACCCTCGAAAAGCTCGGCATGTTTCTCGCTCTTGTCGGCGCCCGCCAGTTTGACATCCTTGGCATGGGCGATCTTGACCTTGTCCGAAAGCGTGTCGAACATCTGCTTCAGGATCCTATCCATCTGCCCGATGTTATGCGCCTCGAAATAATTGGTCGGGTCCATCAGCAGTCCAAGTGCCGGATGATCGACCTCGGCGAACATGCGCACCGTCTCCTCGACCGAACCCACGACATTGTTCACATAGGTCTCAAGCAGGAACGTGCAGCCATGGTCATAGGCGATCTGGGAGAGTTCCGAGATCACCGTCCGGCAATCCTCGAAGCCGCGCTCGGTCTTGTTGTCCGGGTGATGCACCCAGTCCGACTCGGTGTTGAACGTGCCCGTTTCCGAGATCACGAAGGCCGCACCCAGATCGCGCGCGTTGCGGATCAGCGCCTTCAGGTAATCGTTGCGCTTCTTGCGCTCCGCCTTGTCGGGATGGACGATGTTGGTATAGCCCGACAAGGTGCAGATCGGCAGGTCATGGTCGCGGAACGTCTCGCGCACCAGCTTCGCCTTCTCCTTGGTGATCGACTCGGGCGTCGAGAAGTCGATGTCCTTGAACGACAGATCGAGCTGCACGGTATTGAAGCCGATGGCCTTGATCTTCTTGGCCTGCTCTTTGAGCGTATAGGGAAAATAGCCGTTGAATATGCCGACCTGCATCATGATGGTAAGTTCCTCCCGTTAATCATTATATTCGTCGAGTCTGACGGTCCGCTTCTCGTGGATGGAGCGGTAAGCGGCATCGATCAGCGTCATGGTCTTGACGTTGTCGGCGCCATCGAGCAGCGGCGGCGTGTCCGAGGCGAGCGCATATTGCAACTGTTCCATGACGCCCCCGAAGGCATGGTGGAACCACATGGTCTGCCATTCCGGCGTCACCCATTTGCCCTTGGTGGCCTTCGCCGAGCAATAGCTCAAAGTGGAAGGCGATCCTTGTGGGTAGTCCGGCCAGCCGATGGTGCCCTGCGCCACGCCCTCGGTTCCCTCGACGCGCCACTTGATATAGATATCGCTGTCGAAGCCCTCCTGCTTCGGCCCGCTCCACACATCCTCCAACGATACCGCGAGCAGGCCGGATGGAAACTTCAGCGTCGACACGGTGATGCCGTCCGTATGCTCGAAATTGGTGCGCGGATCCTTGCGCGCCACCGTGGTGATTTCGTCGGGGTCGCCGAACAGGAAGCGTAAGCAATCGAGATGGTGGATCGACATGTTGAGCAGCGTCAGGCGGCCATAGTCCTTGAGAAACGGCTGCCAATGCGGAATGGCCCTCATCTCGATGCTCGCCAGAACCGGCTCGCCCAGGTCGCCGCGATCGAGGATTTGCTTCAACACCCGCATCGACTGGTCGAAACGCATGTTCTGGTTGACGGAGAGCACCTTGCCCGCCGCCTTGCAGGCCTCGGCGATACGCTTGGCCTCGCTGTGATCCATGGCCAGCGGTTTCTGCGCCAGGATGGCCTTGATATGCGGTTGCTTCAGCGCATGGTCGATCAGCGCCGGCTGCTGGTCGGGCGGAAAAGCGATATCGAGAATCTCGACCTCCGGATTTTCGATCAACTGCTGCGGCGTCTCATGAACCGTCTTGATGCCCCAGCGCTCCGCCACTTTGGCGGCATTGGCCATGGTGCGCGAGGCGATGGCCACCACCGGAAATCCGCACTCATGATAGGCCTTGAGATGCACGTCCGCCATGATGAAACCGGCGCCGATGCAACCGATCTTGAATTGCCGGGCACGCACCGTTGCATCCGGGCTGAAACCGAGTGCTGCTGATTCGGTCTTCGCGGGGCTGCGTTCTGCCGGGGCGGCCTTCTTCTTGGCCGCGGCAGGCGCCGTGGGCTTTTTGACCATTCAGTTGCCTCCATCAACCCGGTGTTTTTCTTGAACGCTTGCATGACGGTTTGATCCCGTCAAGGAGGGCATCCACGGGGGCGGCTATGCATTGGCCATCGCTTTCGCGCCGTGATGCTCCTTCAAGTCGCGCAGGAAGGCCGCCAGGACCGGCTTCTGTCCTTCCGTCTTGCGGGTCGTGAGATAGACGGGATTCTGATAGCCGAGTTCCGCGTCGAGGAGGGGGCGCATCATGTCCTGGGCCGCCCAGCTTTGCGCGAAGTGGGCCGGGAGAAATCCGATATAACGGCCCGAGAGGATGAAGATGGCGGTGCTTTCCATCAGATCGGCGACGGCGGTCGTGACCAGCCTCATGCCCTGCGGCAGCGTCTCGGGCGAGGCATAGGCGCGGCGCACGAATTGCTGGCCCTTGAGATCGGCGAGGACGGCCTCATGGCTGCGTTCAAAGAGCGGATGGCCACGCCCGCAATAGAGCACCTGGCGCTCGTCGAACAAATCCTCGTAGTCGAGATAGGGCGAATGACGGCCGCAGGTGCCGAGACCCAGATCGCATCCGCCCTCCAGCACCACGCGCTCGATCTCGGCTGGCGACGTGACGCGGATAGAGACCTGCACCTCGGGTGCTGACCGGTTGAAGGCGGAAATGACGCGCGGCAGTTGAAATGCTGGATTGGCGGCCAGGCTGTCGACGATGCCGACGGCCAGATTGCCGGTCAGACAGCCCCTTGCCGCACCGGCATCCGCGCGGAAATCGTCAAGCGCCGCGAACAGGCGCTGGCTCGCCTGGTAGATCAATTGGCCGCGCTCGGTCAGCCGGAACCCGGAACGCCCGCGTTCGCACAGCCTGACGCCCAGCCGCTGCTCGAGCGAGGTCATATGCGAACTGATGGTCGACTGGCTGATGTTCAATTCGATCTGCGCCGCTGAAAAGCCTCCGGCCTCGACGATCTTGGCAAAGACCTTCAAAAGCCGGATGTCGCCCTCGGCGAGATTGTGCAGCATGGAACCCGTCCCTCGGGATTTTGGGCCGGATGTTACGTGCTTTGCCGCCGCTGCTCCATTCTTATATTGACCGCCGTCAAAGCGCAGTTCTGAACGCCGCTGTTTTTCCCCCTTGCCTTCGATGTTAAAAGGTCCACAAATAAATCGCAAAGCCGCCGCCCGGCAGGGCCATGGCTTATCCGCAATGGTCACAGGGAGCAAAGCCATGAACATCACCCGCCGTCTCGCCGCTTTCGCGGCGATCGCCACCATCTCGCTCGCCGCCGGTCTGGGCGCTGCCTCAGCCGAGGACAAGCTCATCCGCATCGGCACCGAGGGCGCCTATCCGCCCTTCAACTTCATCGACCAGTCCGGCAAACTAGCTGGCTTCGACGTCGAGATCGGCATGGCGCTGTGCGAGCAGATGAAGGCCAAGTGCGAATTGGTCGCCCAGGACTGGGACGGCATCATCCCGGCCCTGGTGGCCGGAAAATATGACGTCATCATCGCCTCGATGTTCATCACCGAGGAGCGCAAGAAGGTGGTGAGTTTCTCCGATCCCTATTATGCTGCGGCCATGACCCATGTCACCGCTAAGGGCTCCGACATCAAGGACTTCAGCGATGCGGGGCTGGCCGGCAAGGCGGTCGGCGCGCAGTCCTCGACGACCCAGGCCGATTATGTCCAGAAAGTCTATCCCGGCGCCGACATCCGCCTTTACAAGACCCAGGACGAGGCCAATCTCGACATGGCCAACGGCCGCCTCGACGTGATGGTCGGCGACGTCATTCCGCTCCTCGACTGGGCCACCAAGACCGAGGACGGCAAGTGCTGCGAACTGGTGGGCGAGCCCATCACCGATCCGGCTTTCGTGGGCGACGGCGTCGGCATGGCGGTGCGCCAGGAAGACAATGAACTGCGCGAGAGCCTCAACAAGGCGCTGGCCGAGATCATCGCCAACGGCACCTACAAGACCATCAACGACAAGTACTTCACCATCAACGTCAAGACGATGAAGAAGGAATAGAGGCCCTCATCCGCCCTTCGGGCACCTTACTCCCCGCGATGGGAGAAGGGAAGAAACTACGAGGTGAGCCGTGCTGGAACTCTTCGCATTTGGTGACACGGGCTGGGGCGACGAACTGCTGAAAGGCTTCGGCGTCACCGTGGCCTTGGCCGTGGTGACGCTGCCGATCGGCATCTTGCTGGGATTCCTCATCGCCATGGCGTCGATGTCGAAGAACTCCACGCTGCACTGGTTCGGCATCGGTTATACGACAGTGTTCCGCGGCATTCCCGAACTGCTCACGCTGTTCACGGTCTATAACGGCGCGGCACTCCTCCTCAACCGCCTTGCCAAATTCGCCAATCCGGAAGCGGGCTTTGTCGAACTCTCGCCCTTCGTGGCGGGCGTCGTGTCGCTGAGCCTGGTGTTCGGAGCCTTCTCGGCGGAAGTGTTGCGCGGCGCCTTCCAGGCCCTCGACAAGGGCCAGGTCGAGGCGGGCTTGGCAGTCGGCATGACGCGCATTGACGTATTCCGCCGTGTGAAGCTGCCGCAAGTCTGGCGTTTCGCGCTTCCCGGTCTCGGCAATCTCTGGGTCAACCTGATCAAGGACACGGCCCTGGTGTCGATCATCTCGCTCGACGACCTGATGCGCATGACGCAAGTGGCCGTCGGCTTCACCAAGAAACCCTTCACCTTCTTCCTCGCCGCCTGCCTCGCCTATTGGGCCATCTGCGCCCTTTCCGAAGTGGTCGCGGCAAGGCTTGAGACCCGCGCCAATCGCGGCGTGCGGAGGGCCTGAAACATGGATTTCATCAACGTCATCATCACCTTCTGGCCGAAGCTTCTGCATGGCCTGGGTTTGACGCTCCTGCTGACGGGGCTGTCGGCGGTGCTGGCCGGGGCCATATCCCTGCCGCTCGCCGTATTCCGCACCACGGCGGGTCCATGGGCGCAATTTCCCATGCGCCTCTATATATCCTTCATGCGCGGCACGCCGTTGCTTGGTCAGCTATTCCTCATCTACTACGGCTCCGGCCAGTTCCGCGCCGAACTGCAATCGATCGGCTTGTGGAGCTTCTTCCGCGATCCCTTCAACTGCGCCGTGCTGGCCTTCACCCTGAACTCGACCGCCTATCAGATCGAGATCCTGCGCGGCGGACTGATGGGCGTTCCGGCCGGACAGATCGAGGCGGCCAGGGCCATCGGCATGAGTAAGCTGCAAGCCTACGCCCGCGTGATCCTGCCGCACACCTACCGCATCGCCCAGCCCGCCCTCGGCAATGAAATCATCCTGCTGATGAAGGGCTCGGCGGTGGCCAGCGTCATCACCATCTTCGACCTGATGGGCGAGACCAAGACGGTCTTCGCCAAGACCTTCGACTTCTCGATCTATCTGTGGGCGGCGCTGATCTATCTCGCGGTCACGACACTCTTTGTGCGCGGCTGGCGCTATCTCGAAAAACGTCTCAATCCCCATCTCGCCGGGCACGCGCCGGCGGAAGCAGCAAAACCCGCCATGGGCACGAGGTGAGGCTATGAACACAACCAACGGCAACACGAAGACCCTGATCGTCGAGGACATCCACAAGTCCTTTGGACCCGTCGAAGTGCTGCGCGGCATTTCCCTCACCGCCAAGGAACATGACGTGATCTCGATCCTCGGCTCCTCGGGCTCGGGCAAGAGCACCTTCCTGCGCTGCATCAACCTGCTGGAGATGCCGACCTCCGGCAGAATTCACCTGCATGGCGATCACATCGAAATCGTCAAGGACAGCAAGGGCAACTCGCGCCCCAAGAGCATGCGCCAGGTCGAACACATGCGCACCAAGCTCGGCATGGTGTTCCAGCAATTTAACTTATGGACTCACATGACGGTTCTCGAAAACGTCATGGAAGGCCCGGTCACCGTTCTGAAGCAGCCGAAGAACGAGGTGAAGGACCGCGCCGAGGCCATGCTGGCGCGCGTCGGCCTGTCGGAGCGCAAGAACTACTATCCATCGGGCCTTTCGGGCGGCCAGCAGCAACGCGTGGCCATCGCGCGCGCGCTGTGCATGGAACCCGATGTCATGCTGTTCGACGAGCCGACCTCGGCGCTTGATCCGGAACTGGTCGGCGAGGTGCTTCAGGTGATGCGCAAGCTCGCCGAGGAGGGCCGCACCATGATCGTCGTCACCCACGAAATGAGCTTTGCGCGTGATGTCTCCTCCGAGGTCGTGTTCCTGCACAAGGGCCAGATCGAGGAACAGGGCCCGCCCAAGACCATGTTCAAGGACCAGAACTCGGACCGCTTCAGGCAGTTCCTGTCGAAGGTTCGATAGGAGCGTGGCCTTACTTTTCCTTCTCCGCCCAAAGGGCGGGGAAGGTGGCGCGCGCCGCCTTCGGCGCGTGACGGATGGGGGCCCTTTCCGGCGGCACCGAAGGCCCCCATCCGTCTCGCGGGCAAGGGCCCGCGATCCACCTTCCCCATGCTCCGCATGGAGAAGGAAAAGGAGCGCCAAGATGATCGTCAGTGTACTGAATGAGGTAGACAGTTCCGATGACCGCATACAATCAGCCGCTCGGCGGCAACGAGATGCCGCGCTTTGCCGGCCCCGCCACCATGATGCGGCTCCCGACACAGGCGACAGCCGAAGGGCTTGATGCCTGCTTCGTCGGCGTGCCGATCGATATCGGCGCCTCCAACCGCTCCGGCACCCGCCATGGTCCCCGCCAGATCAGGGCCGAATCCTGCATGATCAGGCCCTACAACATGGCCACCCGCGCCAAGCCCTTCGAGTCGCTGCAGGTGGCCGACATCGGCGACGTCGCCATCAATACCTTCGACCTGAAGAAGACCGTCGGCATCATCGAGAAGGCCTATGACGCGATCCTCTCGCACGGCTGCATTCCGCTGACCTTGGGCGGCGACCATACGCTGACCCTGCCGATCCTGCGCGCCATGGCCAAGGTACACGGCCCCATGGCGCTGATCCACATCGATGCCCATGCCGACATCAACGACGAGATGTTCGGCGAGAAGATTGCCCACGGCACGCCCTTCCGCCGCGCCGTGGAGGAGGGCCTGCTCGACTGTGGCAAGTCATTCCAAATCGGACTGCGTGGCTCGGGCTACTCACCTGAAGATTTCGACTGGACCCGCAAACAGGGCTTCACCGTCTACGAGGCGGAGAAATGCTGGTACAAATCCATGGCGCCCGTGATGGAAGAGGTGCGCGCCAAAATCGGCGGCCATCCCGCCTATTTAACTTATGACATCGATAGTCTTGACCCCGCCTTTGCACCTGGCACCGGCACCGTGGAGGTGGGTGGACTCACCACCTGGCAGGCGCTCGAAATCATCCGCGGTTGCCGTGGTCTAAAACTCGTCGGCGGCGATCTTGTCGAAGTCTCGCCGCCCTTCGACACCACCGGCAACACAGCGTTGATCGGCGCCAACTTCCTCTTCGAAATGCTCTGCGTGCTGCCCGGCGTTCAATACGGAGTTTAGGGAATGGCGACCTGCGGCGAAGTCCTGGTGAAACTGCTCGAAGCCTATGGCGTCGAATTGATCTTCGGTATTCCGGGTGTTCACACCGTCGAACTCTATCGCGGATTACCCGAAACCCGCATCCGCCACATCACGCCGCGCCACGAGCAGGGTGCCGGCTTCATGGCGGACGGCTATGCCCGAGTGACGGGCAAACCCGGCGTGTGCTTCATCGTCACCGGCCCCGGCATGACCAATATCGCGACCGCCATGGGGCAGGCCTATGCGGATTCAATTCCCATGCTGGTGATTTCCGCCGTCAATGCCCGTGAGCAATTGGGCATGCAACAGGGCCGCCTCCATGAACTGCGCTCGCAGCAGAACCTGGTGTCGGGTGTGGCGGCCTTCAGCCATACGTTGCTCGACCCGCGCCAGCTTCCCGGAATCCTCGCCTGCGCCTTCGCCGTCTTCGGCAGCCAGCGGCCAAGGCCCGTCCATATCGAAATCCCGCTTGATGTCATCGTGGCCAATATGGCCGACATGCCCATGGCCAAGTGGTCGTTGCCAACCCAGCCCGGCGCCTCGGCCGATGCGGCCCTCAAGGCGGCGCAACTGCTCAATGCGGCGAAACGCCCGCTCATCGTCGCGGGTGGTGGTGCGGCCAGCGCGGCGGGCGAGGTCCGCGCCATCGCCGAACATCTCGACGCGCCGGTCTTCATGACCATCAACGGCAAAGGCATCCTGCCGCCCGGCCATCCCCTGGCGCTCAGCGGCAATCTCGGCATGGCGGCATTGCGCGATGAGCTTGCAAGCGCTGACGTGATCCTCGCCATCGGCACCGAGTTCGGCGAGACGGAGATGTATCCCGAGCCGCATCCGATCGTCATCAACGGCACGCTGATCCGCGTCGACATCGATCCGCTCCAACTCACGACCGCGCTGCCTTCGGCGCTGGCCATCACCGCCGATGCCAGATTGGCCGCTTCTGCGATCCTCTCGGTGCTGAAGGGGTCCGCCGCCGTACCGCGCGGTGGAGCGGCACGCGCCGCCGCCCTCCGCGCCCGCGTCGATCAAGGCCTGTGGCCCGCCTGCGCCATTCACCGCAAGCTCATGGACACCGTGATGTCGGTGCTGCCCGATGCCATCGTGGCGGGCGACCAGACCGAGCCGGTCTATGCAGCCAACCAGTTCCACCAAGCGCCCAGCCCTCGCTCCTATTTCAATTCCAGCACCGGATACGGCACATTGGGCTATGGCCTTCCCGCCGCCTTCGGCGCCAAGCTCGGCGCTCCCGGCCGCCCGGCAGTCTGCCTGATCGGCGATGGCGGCTTGCAGTTTTCTCTGCAGGAACTGGCTTCCGCCGTCGAAGCCAGGATCGCCGCCGCCGTCATCGTCTGGAACAATTCAAGTTACGGCGAGATCAAGGCCTTCATGGCGGAAAAGAATATCCCGCAGATCGGCGTCGACATCTTCACGCCCGATCTGGTGGCCCTGGCCAAGGCCATGGGCTGTGAGGCCTCGGCGCCGGTCAGCATCGAAGAACTGCGGCGCGAACTTGCCGCCTCAGCCACCCGCAATGTTCCGACTCTGATCGAGATCCGTGACGGCTCGGAACTGGCCAAGCAACTTGCAAAGTAGAGAAGGCCATGAAGATCGCGGTGCTTGGCGCAGGTGTGGTGGGAACAGCCGCCGCCTATTATCTGGCCCGTGATGGTCATGAGGTGACGGTGGTCGAACGCCACGTTGGCCCCGCCATGGGCACCAGCCAGAGCAATGCCGGACTGGTATCGCCCGGCGATGCCACCGCCTGGGCTTCGCCCGCGGCGTTGAAGACCTTCATCAAGTCGCTCTACACCCCAGGCCTCGGCATCAAGGTCAGGCCGAGCCTCGATCCGATGTTCATCAAATGGTGCGGGCGCTTCCTGTTCCAATGCACCGAGGCCCGCGCCCACGCCAACACGGCGGTGAAACTGCGCCTCGCGTTCTATGCCCGGCAATGCATCAACGCCATCGCCGAAGAGACCGGCATTTCCTATGACGAGCGCAAGAAGGGCATCCTCTATTTCTACCGCTCGCAGCAGACGCTTGATGCCGGCGCCCGGCACATGGGATTTCTGGCGGCGCGCGGCTTGGAGATCGAGATCGTTGATCGCAACCGTCTGGCCGAGATCGAGCCGGGACTGGCGGCGGTCAAGAGCGAACTGGCGGGCGGCATCTATTCGCCCATGGACCAGACCGGCGACTCGGGCATGTTCGTCACCAAGCTCGCGGCGTGGTGCATGGAGAAGGCCGGGGTGAAATTCGCCTTCGACACCACGGTAACCGGCCTCGACATCGACGGCGGCCGGGTGCGCGCTGTCATGACGTCTCGTGGGCCGATACCTTGCGACGCCGTGGTGATTTCGCTTGGCCCCGAAAGTGGCTTGCTTGGTAATAGGTTAGGAATTGATCTCCCCGTCTATCCGGTCAAGGGCTATACCGCGACCGTGCCGCTCATCGATCCCGCGAAGGGCCCGACCATGGGCGGCGTCGACGATGACCGCCTCATTGCCTATTCGAGGCTCGGCGACAGACTGCGGCTGGCCGCCACCGCCGAATTCGCGGGCTTCAACCGAGATCACAAGCCATCCGATTTCACCAGCCTGTTCCGCACTGCGAAAGGCCTGTTCCCCGGCGCTTTCAACGAGGCCGATGCCGTGCTCTGGGCGGGCCTCCGTCCCATGATGCCCAATTCCGTTCCGGTCCATGGGCGGGCGCGCTATGCCAATCTCTATCTCGACACCGGCCACGGCCACGTCGGCTGGACCATGGCCTGCGGCTCCGGAAAATTCCTGGCCGACCTGGTGGCGGGCCGCAAGCCCGACATCGACCCCGAAGGTCTGGTCTACCGGAACTAGGAACAAGCCATGGCGGGACCGCAAGTCACCATCGATCTTGGCCGCATCGAGCGCAACGCTCGCACCATCGTGGAGCGCTGTGCGGCCTCCGGCATCGGCGTCTTCGGCGTCACCAAGGGCACCTGCGGCATGCCCCAGGTGGCCCGCGCCATGTTGCGCGGCGGCGTCAAGGGCATCGCCGAATCGCGCTTTGAAAATATCCACCGGCTGCGCGACAGCGGCATCGACTGCCCGATCATGCTGCTGCGTAGCCCGCCATTTTCCAGAGCCGAGGACGTGGTGCGCAACGTCGATATCTCCTTGCAGTCGGAACTCGCCACCATACGGGAAATCTCGCGCGTCGCCGAGCGTCTGGGCCGCGTCCACGATGTCATCCTAATGGTCGATTTGGGCGACCTGCGCGAAGGCATCTGGCCGAGCGACCTGCTCACCGTTGTTGAACAGGTGACGGCGCTCAAAGGCATCCGTATCGCCGGCCTCGGCACCAACCTCACGTGCTTCGGCGCCATTGTGCCGACTGAGGAAAATCTGGGCCAGCTCATTGCCTACGCCTACAAGGTTGAGCGCCTCACCGGCCGCCAGCTCGACGTGATCTCGGGTGGCAATTCCTCCTCCTTGCCGCTGCTGCTGGCGGGCCGCATGCCGCAAGGCGTCAACAATTTGCGCATCGGCGAGGCTATCCTGCAGGGCGGCCGCGATACGTTCCTCGATCATCCGTGGACGGATCTTGAGAGCGATGCCTTCACGCTGACGGGCGAGCTTCTGGAAGTCAAAGTAAAGCCCTCCATGCCCATCGGCACGGCGGGGCGCGATGCCTTCGGGCAGCGGCCGCAATTCACCGACGAGGGCGACCGCCTGCGTGGTATTGCCAACATCGGCCGCGAGGATGTCATCGTCGAGGGACTGACGCCGCTCAACGCCGGTGTCCGCGTGCTCGGCGCCTCGAGCGATCATCTGGTCCTCGATCTCACCGACGCACGGCCTCCTCCGGACGTTGGCGGCCGTCTCGCCTTTCACCTGAACTATGGCGCGATGCTCACCGTGATGACTTCGGAATATGTCGAGAAGGTTCCCATGCTTGATGTCGAGGACGTGCCGAGGCGGAAACGCGCGGCGATCACCACCGATTCTGAAGCGGCGAAGGCCCTAGCGGCCACGGACCTCGAAGCGCAAGTGAGGGCGATCGGCTACGAGGTGGTGGGCGTCGGGGAGCCGGGCGCCATTGCCGTGAGCTTCGGCGGCAGCCGGGATGTGGCCATTGCAGCCCTCCAAAATACCGACAAGGAGGACGCGCGTGGCCTGATCTGGATCGACCGCCAGGCGGCGCTCCATCCCGGCGGCGCGCTGTTCCGCATCATCGCGGAACTGACGCCGATGATCTCGCCCGAGAACATCGTGATCGTCGGCTTGCGCGAGGCCAGCCCCGAGGAAGCGGCTTTCATCAAGCCGTCACGGCTGACGGTCTTCACCATGGTCGATATCGATGCCCGCGGCATGCGCGACGTGATGCGCGAAGCGGTGCGCATCGCTGGCGCCGGCACCTCGGGTTTTCATGTGAGTTATGCCCCCGAGGCGACCGACATGCGCAACTGGATGGAAGGTGTGGGCGGCCTGACCGTGCGCGAAACCCATCAGGCCATGGAGGCGGTTGCCACCGACGGCGGCCTCCGGTCCCTGAGTGTCTCGTCGATCGCGCCGCATCAGCCCGCCTGGGTCATCGAAACGGCCCTCCATGCCGTCCTGTCGGCGCTGGGCAAGCAGATCATATAGTTCGCGTCTTCAAAGCGGCGGGTGGTTGGCCGCTCTCCGCTGATGTTCTATGGTGCCGTGCAAAGCAACTCCGGCCCCAAATCCAGGACCCTCATATGACCGGCCACGGCTCCAACCCCTGTATCATCTGTGTGGCGATCACCGGATCGCTGCCCACCAAGGAGAACAATCCGGCGGTGCCGATCACCATTGCGGAACAGGTGGAGAGCACCCAGGAATCCTTCGAGGCTGGCGCGGCGATCGTCCATTGCCATGTGCGTGACGGGGAAGGCAAGCCGACCTCGGACCCGGAACGCTTCGCGCGTCTGAAGGAAGGAATCGAGAGATACTGCCCCGGAATGATCGTGCAATTGTCG
>JANPCA010000275.1:0-9633 GCA_031430715.1 Hyphomicrobiales bacterium
CCGCTAGCGGTAGTCCCAAGACGAGAAGAGAGCGTGGCCCGTAAACCCGAATCGGAACATGACAGGCTGGACGATGCCGCCAGGGCCGGCTGGCTCTATTATATCGCCGGCAACACCCAGGACGAGATCGCCCGCAAGCTCGGCGTGTCGCGCCAGACGGCCCAGCGCCTGGTGTCGCTGGCGGTCAGCGAGAAGCTGATCAAGGTCAGGCTCGACCATCCGATCGGCCGCTGCATCGAACTGTCAGTGCGCCTGCGCGAGACCTATGGCCTGCAGATGTGCGAGGTGGTGCCGGCCGACCCGGGCTCGGCTTCGGAAACCCTGGGGGTGGCGGAGGCCGCCGCCGCCGAGCTCGAGCGGTACCTGGTATCGCAGCACCCGGTAATCGTCGCCATGGGCACCGGCCGCATGCTGCGTGCCATGGCCGAGCAGGTGAGCCCGATGGATTGCCCGCAGCACAAAGTGATCTCGCTCGTCGGCAACATCGCGCCCGATGGCTCCGCCTCGCTGTTCGATGTGGTGAGCCGCATCGGCGACCGGGTGAAGGCGCCGCACTATCCGATGCCCCTGCCGGTGATCGCCAACACGGTGCATGAAAAGAATCTGCTGCTCGACCAGAAGACCCTGCGCAACGTCATCGAGTTGGCGAGGCAAGCCGATGTGACGTTCGTCGGCGTCGGCACGGTCGATGATTCAGCGGCCCTGCTGCGCGACGGTTTCGTGCGCCAGGACGAGATCCGCGCCCTGGTCCGGGCCGGCGCGGTGGGTGAAATCACCGGCTGGGCCTTCAATCTCGAAGGCGTGTTGATTGAAGGTCTTACCAACGACCGCGTCTTGAGCGTGCCGCTGGAAAAGCCGGCGCGTAAAAAAGTGATCGGCGTGGCCATGGCGGCACCGCGATTGCGCGCGGTCAAAGGTGCAATCCGCGGCGGTTTGATCAATGGTCTCATCACAAACGAAAACATGGCCGGGCTTTTGCTGGAATAAAGGGCAATTGCCCAAAGCGATTTCTTCTCTCAATATCAGCTGATTGGGCGGATTTTTTGCACTGCGATATCGCAGTGCAGCGACGAATCCGCATTGACATATGGTCGGTTTTGCATCGAATATATGCCCGTCAGAATAGCAAAAGCTCATCTGATCCCAAGGGAGGACTCAATTTATGAAACCGGTAATTTCGGGCGTCTTCGGCGCCCTCATGTTTGCAGCCCTGGCCACCACGGCCATGGCTGAAGACGTAACACTGACAATTGCCACCGTGAACAACGGTGACATGATCACCATGCAAAAGATGACGGATGACTTTACTGCTGCCAACCCCGGCATCAAGTTGAACTGGGTGACATTGGAAGAAAACGATCTTCGTCAAAAAGTGACGACGGACATTTCCACCAAGGGTGGTCAATACGACATTCTTACGATCGGTATGTATGAAACGCCGATTTGGGGCGCCAAGGGCTGGCTTGTACCACTTGCGGGCGTTGATGATCCTGCAGACATTTTGCCTGCGGTAACCGCTGGCCTCTCTTCCGGCGGCACGCTTTATGCTGCTCCATTCTACGGCGAGTCTTCTTTCGTGATGTATCGCACTGATCTGATGGAGAAGGCAGGCCTGAAGATGCCAGAAGCCCCGACATGGGACTTCATCCTGGATGCGGCCAGGAAGATGACCGACCGCGCCAATGGCGTGAATGGCATCTGCCTCCGCGGCAAGGCCGGCTGGGGCGAAAATATGGCATTCCTGACAACCATGGCCAATTCTTTTGGTGCCCGTTGGTTTGATGAAAACTGGAAGCCACAGTTTGACACTCCTGAATGGAAAGATACGCTCAATACCTATCTCGCCATCATGAAGGAGGCAGGTCCTGAAGGTGCCTCAGGCAACGGCTTCTCGGAAAACCTGGCCCTGTTCCAGTCCGGCAAGTGCGGCATGTGGGCAGACGCAACATCTGCGGGTTCTCATGTCCTTAACAAGGAAGCCAGCAAAGTGGCTGACCAAACCGGCTTCACCATGGCGCCCGACAAGGGCTTTGGCAAACGCGCCAACTGGTTGTGGGCTTGGGCGCTCGCCATTCCCGCTGGTTCGCAAAAGATAGATGCTGCCCAGAAATTCGTGGGTTGGGCAACCTCCAAGCACTACACAGAATACGTGGCTTCGAAGTTGGGCTGGGCCAACGTGCCTCCAGGTACACGGACATCGCTCTATGCGAACCCGGAATACCAGAAAGTTCCGTTTGCCGCGATGACACTTGCTTCCATGAATGCAGCCGACCCAACCAAGCCAACTGCAAAGCCGGTTCCCTATACAGGCGTTCAGTTTGTGGCCATTCCTGAGTTTGCAGGCATCGGCACCAAGGTCGGCGAGTTGTTCTCGGCGGCCCTTGCTGGCCAGATGAGCGCTGACGATGCGCTCGCCCAGGCCCAGACCTATACCACCGATGAAATGACCAAAGCTGGTTACATCAAGTAATCGACAGTTGTGCCCTTCCTCCCGGCTGAGGAAGGGCACTTCACTTTTCCAACTATCTTTGCCGCAAAAGCGGAGGCAGGTTTTCTTCATGCGCATTCACATGTGTGTGGGTTCTCCGCCTTTGCAGCAATGATGAAACACAGGTTGGACTACATCAATGGCCACCAAACAATCACAAGCGATCGCAAAGTGGGCTCTGGCACCTTCTGTTGGTATTCTGTCCGGCTTTGCCTTCATTCCGCTGGCGCTGGTTTTTTACTATGCGTTTCTGCGTTACAATTTGCAAGACCCTGAAGGTGTCCGTTGGTTTTCCTACTACAATTTCTACTACTTCATGAAGGATCCGTTCTTCCTGAAGAATCTGCTGAACACCTTGTTGCTGGTTGGCGGCGTGATTGTTACCACGGTGGTTGGCGGTGTTGCGCTTGCCCTTTTGCTGGACCAGCCATTCTGGGGCCGCGGTATCGTCCGTGTGCTGATGATATCGCCGTTCTTCATCATGCCAACCGTTTCGTCCATGGTTTGGAAAAACCTGATCATGCACCCGGTGTTCGGGTTGTTCGCCGAGATACAGCGCTGGTTCGGCGTGACGCAACCTTTTGACTGGTTTGGCACCATACCGCTGTTCTCCGTTGGCATCATTGTGGCATGGCAATGGCTGCCATACTCGGCTCTTATTCTGCTGACGTCGTTGCAATCCCTGGATTCGGAGCAAAAGGATGCAGCCTCGATGGATGGTGCGAAATCCTGGGCCTATTTCCGTCATATCGTGCTGCCCCACCTCGCGCGTCCGATCACGGTTGTCATTCTGATCCAAACCATTTTCCTGATGAACACCTTCGCTGAAATCAAGGTGACCAGCGTCGGTGGATTTGCCGGTAACCTGACTTATCTGGTGTTCTCACAATTGCAGAATGCCAATGATGTGGGTGCTGCAGCAGCAGGCGGCCTTATCGCTGTGGTGCTGGCCAACATCGTTTCGATCTTCCTCGTGCGCCTCGTCGGCAAAAATCTGGAAAACTAGATCATGGCCATGAAATCTTCTCCAACCAGGACGCGTCTTATCGGTCTCCTCGCATGGACCATTGGCCTCCTCATGTTCTTCCCAATCCTGTGGACTGCCATTGCGGCCTTCAAGGCCGAGTCTGACGCCTATTCCTTGCCGCAAACCCTGTTTGTCTCGCCTTGGACCTTGGAGAATTTTGCCGAAGTGCAACGCCGTTCGGACTATCTCGGGTATCTCATCAACACGGTCATCATCGCCGGACTTTCCACAATCCTCGGCCTCATATTTGCGGTGCCTGCCGCTTGGTCAATGGCATTTGCGCCGCGGGCAGAACATGCGAGCAAACTGACGGGCATTACGTGGCTTGGCATTGTGCTGGGCACGATTGCAGTCGCGTTCCTCGTTCTCTATGCGCAGGGCTGGGTCGTCACGAATGCCTGGCTCGGTTTTTTCCTGTTGTTCATGGTCATCATCCCGCCGACGATATGGGTATGGACGCGGCGCACCCAAGACTCGCTGCTCTGGATTCTATCCACAAAGATGATGCCGCCTGCGGGCGCACTGGTGCCGATTTTCCTGATTTTCAATCGCAATGGCCTGATCTTCAAAGACTGGGGCAATGGCGTTGACTTGCGTGACTACACCATATTCGACAGCCATTGGGGCATGGTGCCGCTGATGATGCTGTTCAACCTGCCGATCATGATCTGGATGCTGTACACGTACTTCAAGGAAATTCCGGTTGAGATTCTTGAAGCGTCCCGCATGGATGGTGCGGGATTGTGGAGTGAACTGGTTCGCATCCTCACACCCATGGCCATTCCGGGCATCGTCTCAACTTGCCTCTTGAGCCTGATCCTGTCGTGGAATGAAGCCTTCTGGACATTGAGCCTCACCACCAAGAGCGCAGCCCCGCTGAGCTTTCTGATTTCTGAATACACCAACCCACAAGGCCAGTTCTGGGCAAAACTTTCCGCTGCCTCGATCATGGCCATCACCCCCATCCTCATCATTGGCTGGTTCTCACAGCGCCAATTGGTGCGGGGCCTCACCTTTGGAGCAGTTAAATAATGGGCCAGATCACTCTCAAGAAAGTCCGCAAGGCATTCGGCGATGCGGAGATCATCCCCGGTGCGGACCTCGAAATCAGGGATGGAGAGTTCATCGTCTTTGTCGGCCCGTCGGGTTGCGGCAAGTCGACCCTGCTGCGCATGATTGCTGGACTTGAAGACACCACATCCGGTGAAATCGTGATTGACGGCAAAGACGTCTCGAACGTCGGCCCATCGGAACGCGGCTTGGCCATGGTGTTCCAGTCCTATGCGCTTTATCCGCACATGAGTGTGCGCAACAACATCTCATTTCCGCTCAAGATGGCAAGGATGCCGCAAAGCGAGATCGACGCCAAAGTCAATCATGCCGCGAAGACGCTCAATCTGTCCGACTATCTGGAGCGCAAGCCGGGGCAGCTGTCCGGCGGCCAGCGTCAGCGCGTTGCCATCGGACGTGCCATTGTGCGTGAACCACAGGCCTTCCTGTTTGACGAGCCACTGTCGAACCTTGACGCCGCATTGCGCGTCAACATGCGCGTGTTCATCATGCAGCTTCACAAGAACCTTGCGACCACGATGATCTATGTGACGCACGACCAGGTCGAAGCCATGACCATGGCCGACCGCATCGTGGTGCTCAACAAGGGCCACATCGAGCAGGTGGGCTCGCCACTTGACTTATACAACAAACCCCAAACGCTGTTCGTGGCAGGCTTTATCGGTTCGCCAAAGATGAATACCATCGAAGGCCCGGAAGCCGCCAAGCACAAGGCCAAAACCATCGGCATTCGTCCCGAACACATCAACATCTTGGCTGGTAATGGCAAATGGAACGGCACCATCTTGTTGGCAGAACACTTAGGATCCGACTCGTTCCTGCATGTCGATGCCGGTGACCTGGGCCGCCTTGTGGTACGTGCACCTGGCGAGTTTGGCGGAAAACCTGGCGATGCGATTGCCTTGACGCCGGATATGGACCGCATTCACCGCTTCGATGGCAACGGCAAGGCGATGCGCTGATGCGGCGGAAACCGGGAGCGTCGGCGGCGCCAATGGATGGGTTGGGAAGGCAATGACAAGACTTTCTTTGGCAAATCTGACGGAGATATCGGCCAAGGCCTCCGTCCCGAAATACCGGCGCGAGGAACTTGTGGGCGGTATCGTTCACATTGGCGTCGGCAATTTCCACCGCGCCCATCTGGCCGTCTATCTCGACGACCTGTTCAACCGCGGCGAGGATCTCGACTGGGCACTCATCGGCGCCGGTGTCATGCCGGGCGACGAGGTGATGCGCCAGAAGCTTAGCGCGCAGGACTATCTCACCACCGTCGTCGAGCAGGACAACGAGGTCAGCAGCGCCCGCGTCACCGGGCCCATGGTCGATTTCGTGTCCCCCACGGATCATCAGGCGCTGATCGCCAGGCTTGCCGAACCTTCGATCCGCATCGTGTCGCTCACCGTGACCGAGGGCGGTTACATGATCGACCCGGCTACCGGCTCGTTCGATCCCAAGCATCCGGCCATCGTCAAGGATGCGCAGAATCCGCTTGATCCCGCTAGTGCCTTCGGCCTCATCCTGCGCGGCCTGGCGCTGCGGCGGGAACGCGGCATCGCGCCTTTCACGGTTATGTCCTGCGACAACGTCCCCCACAACGGCAAGGTCACGCGCAATGCCGTGGCGGGCCTCGCCCGGCTCTTCGACCCGGGACTGGCCGACTGGGTCATGGCCAGCGTCGCCTTTCCCAACGCCATGGTCGACCGCATCACCCCGGCCACCTCGGACCGCGAGCGGCAAATCACCTCGGAGGTCTTCGGCATCGAGGACGACTGGCCGGTGTTCTGCGAGGAATTCAAGCAATGGGTGATCGAGGATAATTTCTCGATGGGCCGCCCGGCGCTTGAGAAAGTGGGCGTGACCTTCGTCAAGGACGTCGCTCCTTACGAGACCATGAAGATTCGTATTCTAAACGGCGGTCATGCCATCATCGCCTATGCCGGCGGCTTGCTCGATGTCCACTTCGCGCATGAGGCGATGCGGCATCCGCTCATCAAGGCTTTCCTCGACAAGGTCGAAACCACGGAAGTGATCCCCACCGTTCCGCCGGTTCCCGATACCGATCTCCAGGATTATTACAAGCTCATCGTCCGGCGCTTCGCCAATCCGAAGATCGGCGATACCATCCGAAGACTGTGCCTCGACGGCTCGAACCGCCAGCCGAAATTCATCGTGCCGCCGATCGCCGCGCGGCTGAAAGCCGGGCAGGGCGTCGCCGGGCTGGCACTGGAATCGGCACTCTGGTGCCGCTACTGCTTCGGCACCACCGAGAGTGGCAAGACCATCGCGCCCAATGATCCCAACTGGACGAAACTTCAGGAATTGGCCAGGGCGGCAAAGATCAGCCCCGAGGTCTGGCTCGGCATGGAGGATATCTATGGCGATGTGGGCCGCTCGCCGGTCTTCCGCAGTGCCTTTACCGCGGCGCTGGAGCATGTCTGGAACGCCGGCACGGTCAAGGCCATCGAGGACTACATGAAAGCCTGATCCGGTCTCAGGCTGGGCCATCCGGGCCATCGGCCGGGCGTTTGCGCTGCACGCTGAGCAGGCGTTTCATTTCGGCGAATTTCCGGCCATGTTCTCCGTCGCGGCTGAGGCCGACGGCGGCCGACAGCACGTCGATGACCACCAGGGCCGCGATGCGCGAGATGGCCGGCGTATAGATATTGGTGTTTTCCAATGTCTCGACGATGATGCCGACGTCGCAGTCCTGAAGCAGCGGTGACTGGGAGCCGGTGATGCCGATGACCTTGGCGCCCGCCGCCCGCGCCGCCCGCGCCACCTCGAGTGTGGCCAGCGTGCGCCCGGTGTTGGAGATCACCACGGCAACTGAACCCGGACCCATCATGGCGGCGGTCATCAGTTGCTGATGGGTGTCGGTCCCCGCGCCGCAAGGCACGCCAAAGAGTGGGAATTTCTGCTGGGCGTCGAGTGCCACGATGCCCGATGCGCCGAGACCGAAGAATTCGATGCTGCATGCCGTGCTGAGGAGTTGCACCGCGTCGGCGACGGCCTTCCGGTCAAGGTGGTTGCGCGCCCAGTCGAGGCTCGAAATGGTGTAGCCGAAGACCTTCTCGGTCAACGACTGAGTCGAATCCTCACTCTCCAGGACCGATTGCGTGGCCAATGTGCCGAGCGCCAGGCTGTGCGCCAGCCGCAACCTGAAATCCTGATAACCGGTACACCTGATCGCCACGCAAAACCGGATGACCGTCGGCTCGCTGACATCGGCGATGGCCGCCGCTTCGGCCAGTGTCGCGTTGAGAATGGCCTGCGGATTGTCGAGCACCCGCTCCGCCACTTTCAATTCCGACTTGCGCAAATGCGGCAGCGTGAGACGCACGACCTCGACGATGTTCTGGACGGTCAGGTGCGGAATGGCGCCGGCGTGGCTCATCGCACCACCTGTAGCACGGATTCATAGGCCGTCTGGAACTGCGCCCGCAGCATCTGGAAGGACGTGGATGAGGCAGCGGCATCGATGGCGCGGGGGTCCGCGGTGTTGAAGGCGAACATGCCATGGTGATGGGCGATCATGCTGGGAATGCCGCAGCGCGCCGTGAGGCCGGATGCTTCTGCAAGCGTGAGGTTTCCGGCAAAGCCCGCATCCTTGAGAAGGCTGCTCCGCCCATTCACCGGCAACAAGGCAATGTGCGCGGCAAAGTTACGAACCTCGGCGTCCTGGCCCGCGAAAGGGATCGTATCGCCCGAATGGAAAACCCGGTGCCGCCCCAGCGTGATGCCATAGCCGAGACACTTGTGATGGCCATCGGCGTCGATCTCAAGCGCTTCGTGGGCGGCGCGCAGGACCGTGACCCCGAGACCGGCGAGGGGTTCAAGAGTCTGCCCGGCATTCACGGCAATAAGCCGGTCGCGGTCAACGCCGATCCGCTCCCGTGCCAGGTTGAATGCTGCGGCGGGGACCACGAACCGGAGCTTTGGCAGACGAAGCGCCAGCGGCCGCAGGGTCTCGCCGTCAAGATGATCCGTATGCTGATGGGTGCAGAGAACCAGATCGACTTTACCGAGTTCCTGAGGCGTGACCGGAGCGGGCACCATGCGGTCATGCGGGGAGGGCGTGCCGCGATACTTGGCTTCGAGCGAATCGGACAGGTAGGGATCGATGATGATGCGCAGTTGCGGCGTGTCGAACACGAATCCCGCCTGGCCAAGCCAGTAGAGCGTGAGGCCCTGGTGCCTGGGCCTTGCGAGTTCCGCGGCGAGCGCCGTGCTGAAGGTCCGTGAATTCAGTCTTGGCATGCTTGCTTCAGCCTTTGGCCGCACCTTGGGCGATCGCTGACAACGCGCCGAAGCCGGGACCGCTTGCCGGAATGGCGATATGGAAGACCTCGGCGATGACTTGCGTCCAGCCGTGGATGAAATAGCTCCAGCCATCCTCGATCCGCAGATGCCGCGACTGCCGTTGCGCGCGGGCCTGAGCGAGAAAGACCAGATCGCCGCGATAGTTCAGATCCCAGACGATGGCGCGCTCGGGGAATAGGGCGGCATCGCTCAGCGGCGAACCCGGTGCATCCTTGCCGAGGCCCGTGGCATTGATCACCAGCGATCCCGGCATGAGGTCTGCCATGATCGTGTCGTTATCGGTTTGATCGGGTGCCAGCACATAGTCCACTGGCACATCTGTCTTCATTGCGCGGTGGATGCGGCGGATATCGTCGAGCCGCTGCGGGCTGCGATTGGAGACGATAATCCGGGAAGGCCGATTGCGCCCGCGCGACGCCTGCATCATGTGCCAGGTCAGCGCGATGGTCGATCCGCCGGCCCCCATCGAAAACAATTCGGCGCCCGTCGCCGCGAAATGATCGGGCGGCAGGAAACCATCGAGGGCCAGGCCGGACGAGATGGGATCCTTGGCATGGCATAGGAGATTGCCGTCCGCCTTCGAAATACAACTGATCTCGTCCATCAAGCTGGCATGGGGATCGATCACATCGAACAGATCGGCGCAGGCCCTGTAGAGATCGATCTTGTGGGTGGTGACCAGTGCCCCCAGAGAGCGCGGGTCCGTCTTGATGAAGGCCACGGCCTC
>JANPCA010000276.1:0-12031 GCA_031430715.1 Hyphomicrobiales bacterium
ACGGAATGGGCCTTGCCCATGTATCCCCCGCCCACGATTCCGATTCCTATCGCCGTCATGTGTCATGTCCATGTTGCAAGCGGTTGCAAAGACCTTAAAGCTAAATTATGCTGCCCCGTCAAGACGTGCGAGGATGCCACATGAGCGAGACAGAAAAAACCATCCGGCTAACCATGGCGCAGGCACTTGTGCGCTATCTCGCGGCGCAGTTCATCGAGACGGATGGCAGGCGCGAGCGGCTGTGCGGCGGCGGCTTCGGCATCTTCGGCCATGGCAATGTCGTTTGCCTTGGCGAGGCCCTTCATGCGCACCGGACGGAACTGCCATTGTGGCGTGGCCAGAACGAGCAGTCGATGGCGATGGCTGCGGCCGCCTATGCAAAGCAGAAAATGCGGCGGCGATTCATGTTTGCCACGGCGTCGGCTGGCCCCGGCACCACCAACATGCTGACCGCGGCGGCCATCGCCCATACCAATCGCCTGCCCCTGTTGCTGCTGTGCGGCGATACCTATGCAACCCGCCTGCCTGATCCTGTTCTGCAGCAGGTGGAGCATTTCGGCAACCCAACCATTTCGGTGAACGATGCCTTCAAGGCAGTCTCGCGCTATTGGGACCGGATCACCCATCCCGCGCAGATCTTGCAGTCACTTCCAACGGCTATCGCCACTCTCCTCGATCCCGCCGATTGCGGCCCGGCGTTTCTCGGCCTGCCTCAAGATGTGCAGGGCTGGGCTTATGACTACCCGGTGGAGTTCTTTGCCGAGCGCACCCATCGCATCCGGCGGCAAATGCCTGACGCGCATGAGATCGCCGATGCGGCATCGCTGCTCAAGCAGGCCGCGCGGCCAGTGATCATCGCGGGCGGTGGCGTGCAGTATTCGGGCGCCGCGGACGGCCTCCGGCAATTTGCCGAGCGGCACAACATTCCCGTTCTTGAAACGATCGCAGGGCGTGCCAACCTGATATTCGGGCATCGGCTCAACTGCGGGCCGCTCGGCGTCACCGGCTCCAATTCGGGCAATACGCTTGCGTCAGAGGCGGATGTGGTTCTGGCCATCGGCACGCGGCTGCAGGATTTCACCACCGGATCATGGACGGCCTTTGCGCGCGACGCGAAACTTATCTCGATCAACGCCGCCCGTTTCGATGCCGGCAAGCACCTGGCCCTGCCCATTGTTGGAGATGCAAAACTTTCGCTGCAGCTCCTGACGGCGGCACTCATGGACTTCGCAGCGCCCAAGAGCTGGACCGACCATGCGTCAAGCGAAGTCTCAAAGTGGAATGCTTATGTGGACGGAAATATCCGGCCGCAGACCGGCGCGGGCGGAAATCGGCCGATGTCCTATGCGCAAGTGATCGGCGCGGTGAATGCGATGTGCGATCCGCGTGACCGCGTGGTGGCGGCGGCGGGCGGGCTTCCCGCCGAAATCACCTCCAACTGGCGCACCAAATCGGTTGGCACGGTCGATGTCGAGTTCGGGTTTTCCTGCATGGGCTACGAGATTGCCGGTGGCTGGGGCGCACGCATCGCACAAGCGGAAAGCGAACCCGGCAACGACACCATTGTCTTCACCGGCGATGGCTCCTACCTGATGCTCAATTCCGATATCTACTCCTCCGTGCTGACGGCCAAGAAGCTGATCATCATCATTTGCGACAATGGCGGATTCGCGGTCATTCACAAACTGCAGGCCAACACGGGCAATGTGCCGTTCAACAATCTGATCGCCGATTGCAATATCGCTGTGGAACCATTCACCGTGGATTTCGAGGCACATGCCCGCGCCATGGGGGCGGAGGCGGAGACGGTGCAGTCGATCGCCGAGCTGTCAGCAGCCTTCGCGCGCGCCAAGGCGGCAAGCCGCACTTACGTGATCTCGCTGAAAGTCGATGCCTTCGAAGGCTGGACCGGCGAAGGCCACACCTGGTGGGAAATCGGTACGCCCGGCATTTCCGAGCGCGCCGAGGTGCGGGCGGCACATGAAACTGTTGAGCAAGGCCGCCTGGCGCAGCGGGCGGGTGTCTAAGGTGGTGCTGGAAAAGCTCGCGAAAAATCGTTTTCTGGTTTTGGGCCGCGCCGGGATGGATCTTTATGCCGATCCGCCGGGAACCGAGACCGAGAACGCGGAGCACTTCAGTGCAGCACTCGGCGGATCGGCGGCCAACATCGCGGTTGGCATCGTGCGGCTCGGCGGCGCGGCTTCGCTGATCTCAGCCGTCTCCGACGATGCGGTGGGCCGGTTCTCGATGAACGCCTTGCGCCGTTACGGCGTCGAGACGGATCACGTCAAGGTGGTGGGTGGCGAGGCGCGGAATTCCCTCGCGGTGGTGGAGACGCGGCTGACAAATTGCCAATCGGTGATTTATCGCCACGGCGCTGCCGATTTTCAACTTACCGAGGCCGATGTTGCAGCCATTGATCTGGCCGGATATGGCGGTCTGATGGTGACCGGCACCAGCCTGGCCGTCGAGCCCTCCCGGTCAGCGGCGCGGCTTGCCATGGTACGGGCGCGCGGCGCTGGCATTCCCGTGATCTTCGATGTCGATTACCGGCCCTATTCCTGGGCGAGCCCGGAAGATGCCGCCGCGACCTGCCGCGATGCCACGGCGCTGAGCGACATCGTGATCGGCAATGATCTCGAATTCGCCGTGATGGCAGATGGCGGCGATGGTGCAGCACTCGCCCGCTCACTGTCGGCAGGCACGGCAGCGATCGTCATCTACAAGATGGGCGAAGCGGGTTCGATCACCTGGCAGGGGGGCCGTTCGTTCAAAACGGATATCTATCAAGTTATCGCCCTGAAGCCGACAGGTGCTGGCGATGCTTTCATGGCGGGCTTCATCACCGGCCTTGCGCAAGGCCTCACAATCGAAGCGAGCGTGCAGCGCGGCTCCGCAGCGGCTGCCATTGTCGTCACCCGCGTCGGCTGCGCGCCCGCGATGCCCAATGCCACAGAACTCGCGTCCTTCATCGCCGGCCATCTCGGACCGGCCTGACTCAAAGGTTGACCAGCATGCACATTCCACCCTTCGACAATCGCAACGCTGCCCTCATTGGCGTGGACGACGCGCGTGCGCCGCTCAATTATTTCAATATCGTCAAGCTGGCGAAGGGCCAGAGCTTCGACTACGCGGTTCCCGGCTATGAGACAGCCATCGTTCCGGCGACAGGGCGCGTCGATATAGAGATTGCGGGTGAACGCTTTGACGGCATTGGCCAGCGCGGCATCGACGTGTGGGATGGCGAGCCCGAGGGTGTTTATGTTCCCACTGGCGTCACCGCGCGCATCACCTGCCTGTCGCCTGCCGCCGAAGTGTTCGTGGCGGGGGCGCGGTTCGATGGCGTTCTCAGCCCCTTCGCGGTCCGTGCCGCCGACATCGATGTTGTGCAGTATGGCTCGGACGACACCAAAACACACCGCAAGATCAAGCATATACTTGGCGGCAAGTATCGCGGGCGGGTGGGACGTCTGCTGGTGTCGGAACTGTTCACCGTCGGCCAGGGCGGATGGTCCGGCTTTCCCCCGCACAAGCATGATACCGACCGCTTGCCGCTGGAAACACGTCAAGATGAAACCTATAATTTCCGCTTCCGCCCAAATCACGGCTTCGGCCTGCAACTGGTTCAGCGCGAAGGTGGAAAGGTGGGCGATGCCTATCACCTCGTCAATGGATCGACCATCGTGCTCGACAAGGGCTATCACCCCTGCGTGGCCGCACCTGGATATGAAATGTATTACTTCACCATTCTCGGCGGTTTGAGTCAGCGCCCGCTGGTGCAGTTCTTCCAGCCCGATCATGCCTACCAGATCGAGACGATCCCCGGAATCAAGGACATGATCGCGAAATTCAAGTGACCGCCGCCACGCTCAACGATGTTTTGTGGCCGGCGATGCGCGAGGGCCGGGCCGTGGCGGGCCTCGTCGTGCTGGGTTGGGAAGATGCCAGGGCTTTTGTCGATGCGGCTGAAGAGACGGGAATTCCCATCATATTGCAAGCGGGGCCGGGTTGCCGCGCCTACACGCCCGTCGCGATTCTCGGAAAAATGTTCCGTGTGCTTGCAGACCAGGCGCGGGTGCCTGTGGTGTGCCATATCGATCATGCTTACACAGTGGCGGAATGCGCGGAGGGCATTGGCGCAGGATTTACCTCGGTGATGATCGATGGCTCGAAACTCCCGCTTGCGGATAACATCGATTTGACGGCCGGCGTCGCCCACATGGCGCGCGGCGCGGGTGTTTCGGTGGAAGGCGAGGTTGGTTTGGTGGGATATGTGGGAGGCACGGCGTCATCCGTGACCTCGCCCGAAGATGCCATGCGCTTCGCACGCGACAGCGGCGCTGACGCGCTCGCCATCTCGGTGGGGAACGTGCATCTGAACACCGAGAAGTCGTCCGGAATTGACTTCGCGGCGCTCCGCGCCATCGAGGCGGTCACCACGCTGCCACTGGTGCTGCACGGCGGCAGCGGAATTCCCTTCGAGAGCCGGCGCCGCTTGGCTCGCGACAGCCGTGTGTGCAAGCTCAATATCGGCACGGAGCTTCGTATGGCATTCGGCAAGGCATTGCGGCGCTCGCTGGCCGATACTCCCGAAGGCTTCGACCGCATCTCCTTGTTAAGGCCGACGATTTCCACCGTGACGGCGGAGACCGTGCGGATTATCACCGAACTGTGGGAGGCATGAGCATGACGGCAACACGGTTTGCCAACGCCCTGATCATCGACGGAAGCGGTGCAGCGCCCGTCACTGGCGGCGTGCTGGTGATAGACGGGCGCATTGCGGCGGTGGATCGTACAGCCACTGGGAATACCAATCCGGGTGTCGAGACCATCGATTGAACGGGCCAGACCATCAGGCCTGGATTGACCGAGGCGCACTGCCACATCTCCTTCAACGATCTCGCGTCGATGGAGCAAGCGGTCAACACCCAGCCGGAGGATCACGCGCTCAACTCGCTCGCCAATGCGCAGATGTTGCTGCAGCGGGGATTCACCAGCCTGTTCAGTGCCGCATCCGCCAAGCCCCGGCTCGATGTCGCCGTGCGCGATCTCGATACCAATTATCTCACGCTGCCGCGCAATATTCGCTTCGCAGTGACATGCGATGGCGCGGAGGAATTCACCAAGGCGGCGCGGCTTGCAGCGCGCGACGGGGTGGACAGCATCAAAGTGAATGTCTCCGGTGACCGTGATTGGGGCCACATGCATGCCGAAGAGGAAGCCCGTGACATGCTGGAAGCTGCGCGCGAGCGTGTGTTCGTGGCGCCCCCCGTCGATCTCTTCCCGTGAGCATGCTGGGGCGTCACAGGGACCACGGCCTGAATTGGATTGCCGGCCGCATCGAAATCCTCCGCGGCCAGAATGCGATCGAAGGGGAGCACGCGGGCGCCAGCGAGGCTTTCAAGTTTTTCGGCCGCCGCCGGCTTTGCGCCGGTGACGGCTACGACAGAGGCATTGTTGCCGCGTTGGATCGAGCGGGTGTGAACATGGCCGATCCAGCCGCAACCCAACAGACCAAAGCGCACCATATCCACTCTCATTTTCCGATGTCGCGAGATGGAAGGCTGGACGATCACCGGCATCGTTGCAAGCCATTGCAAAACGTCATCGCGTCTCGCCCCGCCGCACGATCGGGCGCAGCGTCTTCCGCTCGACGACGGCGCAAGAAAAGACTTTCGACACTGGCGGCCTATGCGGATCGTCGAGCAGCGATGCCACGAGTTCGACGGATTCGAGAATGATTTCGCGGATGGGCTGGCGGATGGTTGTGAGATTGTAGGCTGACCAGCCCGCCATGTTCATGTCATTGAACCCAAGAAATCCGATGTCAGCCGGTATTCGGCGATCCATGTCGCGGGCGGCATCCATGGCGCCCATGCAGATGAGATCGTCGCCGCAGAACACCGCCTCGATGCTGCGGTCAAGCAGCAGCGAGATCATTGCCTGGCGCCCGGCATCATAGGCATAGGCATTGGCATAGAACAATTTGGGCGGTTTCATGCCGGCGGCGGCAAGGCGCTTGATAAAGCCCGCCGCGCGATCCTGCGTGGAGGTTGCGAGTTGCGGGCCGCCGAGAAAGGCCACTTGCGCGTAGCCATGGGCCATGAGCGTGTCGGCGGCAAGCCTGCCGCAGCCGGCATTATCGATCCCCACCACGTGCACTTTGGGCCTTCGCGAATATCGTCCGAAGGTATGAACCACCGGAATACCCGCATCGCGGAATGCAACGGCGAATCCCGGCGGCAACGTGGAGGTTGCGACGATGACGCCATCGACGCTGTATTGCCGCAGCATGCGCATTGACTCGAGCGGATCGGTGACATTCGTGAGATTGACCAAGAGGGGCCGCAGGCCGCGGGCCTGCAGTGCTTGGGTGTAGAGGTCGAAGACTTCGAGAAACACCGGATTCTGGAAGTTATTGGCGATGAGCCCCACGAGTTTGGTTCGATTGGTGGCGAGGCTGCGGGCAATGAGGCTGGGGTAGTAGCCAAGCGTCTCCGCGGCGGTCTCCACCTTTTTGCGCGTCTTAGCTGAAACGCTGGCGCCTTCAGTGAACGTACGCGAAACGGCGGACGTCGAAACGCCTGCAAGCTCCGCCACTTGCCTGATTGTCGCCGTCATGAGACCTTCCCGCTTTCGATGCCCTATCTGAGGCGTTCCCGGGTGCGTTGCAAGGACTTCGAGACCGCCGTTCAATCGAGTGAGGTGGGGGTGACAATCTGGATCGGGTTGGGCGGAAGTTCGCCGGTCTCCGGGAGTGCCCTGTGATGGCGCATGATGGCGCGGCAGGCTTCGCGCATGTCACGCCGCAGATCATGGTCGAGCACCACGTCGATCTTCCAACTGCGCAACAGTGCCCGGTTCGCCGCATCAAGGTCATGCGCGATGAAAACGCTCGCACTGCGGCCAAGATTCCGGAGCGCCTCCAGGATCACCCGGTTGTTGCCGCCAATGGAATAGATCGCAGCAATGTCTGGATGCTTTTCCAGTACGGCGGAGACCTTGCTCATGAAATCCGCCGGAGCACCGGCCCCCTCCAGAAGTTCGAAAGGCTCGAGATCGGGAAAGTTCTTGCATATCATGGCGTGAAAACCAATGGCGCGGTCACCCTCGCCGCGAAAGCGATTGTTGCGGATGGAGACCAGAACCTTGGCCGGCCCCCGGGGCAACCAGCGCCCGATAAGGAAGGCGGCGGTTTCGCCCGCGCGGCGATTGTCCATGCCCGCGTAGGCGATGCGGGCGGAACCCGGGACATCGGTTGCCAATGTCACCACCGGAATGCCAGCTTCGGAAAGCGCTGCGATGGAAGCGCGCGTTCCCGCGCTGTCCTGGCCCATCAATATCACGCCGTGGCTACCGAGCTTGGCGCTGCGCGCCGCCAAACGCGCCAGTGCCGCGTCACCAATCTCGGCTTGCATGGTGTGGCGCACCCTGAACACGGCAGGTAAAAGGGCTGGCAACTCCTCGGCGATCGCCAGCCTTGCTGCATCGCAAAAATGTATTGGCGCCTCGATGATGACGTCGATGAAAAACGTGCGGCCGGTGAGGCCCACCAGGCGCTCCTGCGCGGCGAGTTCCTCGATCGCCTGCTCCACTCGCCGCCGGGTGCGCGAATGCACGCCGCCCCGATCATTCACCACCCTGTCGACGGTGGCGGCACCAACACCGGCTTGCAATGCGATATCCTTGATCTGGAAGCGGACGGACATTGCGTTTGATGGGTTTTTGATGGCTCGGTGCAATTCAGTCCGGGACAGCCGTTATGTATCATGCCCGCGCCAGCGGTTCAACGCAATGAGGAGAAACGCCCGTGGACAAATCAGCCGCCTCCCAATCCCCCGTGTGGATGACCGACGCCAGTTGTTCGCTGGAAGAGTTCGCGCGCGTCGTTGAACAGACAACCGAGGCCAGGGACTATCCGCTCGCGTCAAGCATTGAAAAGAATGTGCCAATCTACGATGCGGCGAAAATCCGCGCCGGGATTGGTGATCATCCGTCGACCCAGGCCTTCATGGCGGAATGGAATAAGTCCTTCCTCAGCGGGCCGGGCATCGTGGTGTTCCGCCGCACCTATGAGGATCTCAAGCTGATCGACGGCGTGACGGCGATCCTCAACGGCATCATAGAGGATGAGCGCGCCGCCAAGGGCAGCCGTGGCGATCACTTCGGCAAAGCAGGCGAAAACGCACGGGTATGGAACGCACATGAAAAGCTGTGCTTGGCGGCACCGGAACTCTTCGCACGATACAACGCCAACGATATCCTAGCATTGGTTAGCCGCTCCTGGCTTGGACCGCTTTACCAGATCACGGCGCAGGTGAACGTCGTGTATCCCGGTGGCAAGGCGCAAAGCCCGCACCGCGATTACCACATGGGATTTCAGTCCGCGGCGCAACTCAAGCAATATCCGGTTGTGGCGCATCGGCTATCGGCGGCCCTCACGTTGCAGGGCGCCATCGCACATTGCGATATGCCGGCCGAAAGCGGGCCAACCAAGTTGCTGCCGAATTCGCAGCTTTATTTACCAGGATACTTTGCCACACACCAAAATCCGTTTCGCGATTATTTCGAGAGCCACTACATCCAGCTCCCAATGCGGAAGGGCGACACGCTGTTCTTCAATCCCGGCCTGTTCCATGCGGCGGGAACGAATGTCTCCTCCGGCATCGACCGGCTTGCCAACCTGCTGCAGGTGGGATCGGGCTATGGGCGTTCAATCGAGGTGGTCAACCGGGCGCGCATGAGTGTGGCCACCTATCCGGCATTGCACGCGATGGTGAAAGCCAAATCGATCAGTCCCCGCGAAGTGGAGAATGTGATCGCGGCGACGGCGGAGGGCTACCCCTTCCCGGCGGACCTCGACATCGATTCCCCTCTCACCGGCATGGTGCCGCCCAGCCAGCAGGACATCATGCGCGAAGCGCTGGCGAATGACTGGGATGCGGAGCACTTCAATGCAGCTATCGCTGCTTATGAGCGCCGCCGCGCGCCAGACCGTCACGCGTGAGAAAATACTCAGCCGAACTCGCATTATTCCAATTGCAATGGTGTTCGTCAGTTCATTGCGGCCAGAGCGCTCCAAGTACGGGAGCATTGGCCGGCTCAAGAGTCGAGTGGGGAAGCGGGACCGGAGGATTGAGTATGAAAAGGGCTGGATTAGCCTATGTCAGCTAAAGTGCTTTGGGATCGATAGCGATGGCTCTTTTCATTGGCCGGATATTGAAGTCCGGGGATACCGCCAGCCGTGGCGCCTGATGTGGATTTCTGCCGTTTCCCTTCTTCTCCTCAGGAGTAACGATGAGCCGGAAAACTCCTCTTCTTCAGGTCCGCCAATCTATCCTATTGGCGGGGATGGCAGACAGTCATCAGACTTTCACTCCATACGCAGGATTGTGACTTGTTGTGGTTCCACGACTCGCTTGCCTAGCACGACTGAGGTGCCAAGGGTCAATTTCCAGGGTTCGCTCCCATAGTTGAAGGCGAACAGGAGATTGCCGCGGCGCCTCAAACGGACCCCTTCAGGCAGTGGCAATGTCTTCAGGCCGGCCTTGACGGCAACAAGCTTCATGACCGAATTGAGCAGTTCCGCGTCTGGCCAGCAGGCAAGATAATGATGATTGTCTGCCGCAACCAGGGCAGCATCTCCATTCTCAAATCTGGCCAGCGTTACAGCATCCCCCACGTCCAATGTTTCCCGCCATCTCAAAGCACGGCCCGTAACTTTGCCTTTGACTTTCTCCACAAGGCCCGGACGCATTGACGAAACCTCTAGAACGCGTGCGTTTACCAAATGTGAAATCGGTCCGGGAGGAAGATTATGCGGGATTGCATGGTGGCGGGTCTTGGAACCCGTGCGCGGTCCATAGAGCACAATGCCGTCTGCTGCTGTGAAAGCGCGCTCGGCCGCATCATTGACATGAGGCATGGTGGGCACGAGTAACAGCTTGTAGTCCGCAAGGTTGGCCCCCGGCGGCACGAAATCGACATCAAGGCCCAGCCTGCGCACCGCTTCATACCAGCGGAACATCAGAGCCGAAAAATCGAAATCCTGGCCTTGCGGCTGAACACGGGTGATCCACGACGCTTCGTAGTCATATACAATGGCCACGGGAGCCTTGCCCACTTGCGGCAAGGTCCCCAGTTCTTGGAGTTCCTTGCCAACCTCCACGGCCTCACGCCCGCCTTGTGACCATTCGTGCAGTCCGGGGAGATTGAGGCCAGCGTGCATCTGTTCCTGCCCGGAAACAGCCTGGCGCCAGCGGAAATAACTCACCACCTCTGCGCCGTGTGCCAGTGCCTCCCATGTAAAGAGGCGGATCATTCCGCGCTTTGGCACGGCGTTCCAAGTTGCCCAGTTCACTGGGCCTGGCTGCAACTCCATGACCCAGAAGCGGCCTCGGCCCACGCCGCGGTAGAGATCATTGAAGAACGGCGCGATATCGGGATGTGCCGTTTCAGCCCAGCGGATATGTTCGTCCTCGCTGAAAGGAAAGCGCTCGGTGAAGCCCACGGGATAGGAGTCCCAAGACGCGATGTCGATGTCGGCTCCCACGTCCCAATGATCAAAGTCATTGAAGAAACCCATCATGTTGTGGGTGATCCAACGATCCGGTGAATGTGCCCTGATGATATCGCATTGCATGCGGTTATAGGCGGCGACTTGCTGTGAGTGGAAACGCCAGAAGTCGAGTTTCGCCGCCGGATTGGTTTCAGTGACGGCAAGATTGGGCAAGGTTACTTGTTCGAAGCCCTGCAAATCCATCGACCAGAATACATTGCCCCAGGCTTCATTGAGCTGTTCGGGCGACTGATACTTGCGCCGCAGCCATTCACGGAACCCTTTCAGATCTTCCGGTCCCCAGGACAAGATGGTGTCATGACAGCCATATTCATTGTCGGTCTGCCAGCCATCAATATAGGAATTCCCGCCATAGCGCCTTGCCAGGATTTCGACGATGCGGCGGCTTTCACTCCAATAGGTTTCAGATGAAAATGTGTAGTGCCGGCGCGAGCCAAACCCTCTTGGCCGTCCTTGGTCATCATAGGGAAGGATGCCGGGATGCTCGTCAACCAGCCATTTGGGCGGCGCACAGGTGGGAGTGCCAAGAACGACCTTGAGCCCCGCCTTGCCAAGCGTCTCGATAGCGCGATCAAGCCAGCCCCAATCGAATTGGCCGCGCCGTGGTTCATAACGTGACCAAGCAAATTCGGCGATGCGCACATAGATTATGCCGGCCTCGCGCATGCGGCGGGCATCCTCGGCCCACCAGTCTTCGGGCCACTGTTCAGGATAGTAACAAACGCCAAGCATCAGCGGGTCAGATCACCGTTGTGAATCGTTTTGCCATTGGCATCGAACAAATGGCAGGCTTCCGGAGGCAGGACAAGGTTGAGCGTGTCACCGGCCTTGTCGGCAGCAAGTCCTCCTGCTTTCACTGAGACATCGCTTCCATCGGCCAAACTGGCATAGAACATCGTTTCGGAGCCAAGATATTCGGCGGCGCGGACAACTCCCTTGAGCGAGCCCGCGGCTTTGCCACCAAGCTCGATGTGCTCGGGCCGGATACCCAGAGTCAACTTGGCTCCCACCGCAGGAACCTCGCCTGTCATGTCAATGGTGACGGTGCTGCCCCCAGGCAATACATAGGTGACGTGTTTACCCTTGGACGACGCGGCGGTGACGGGGATGAAATTCATCTTTGGTGAACCGATGAAGCCCGCCACAAACAGATTGTTGGGGCGATGATAAAGTTCGAGCGGCGATCCCACCTGCTCAATGATCCCGCCATGTAGAACGACGATCTTGTCGGCCATGGTCATGGCTTCGACCTGGTCGTGGGTGACATAGACCATCGTGGATTTGAGGTCGTTGTGCAGCTTGCCGATTTCGATGCGCATCTGGACACGAAGTGCGGCGTCGAGATTGGACAGTGGTTCATCAAACAGGAATACGCCTGGCTCGCGCACGATGGCGCGGCCGATGGCGACGCGCTGGCGTTGGCCACCCGAAAGTTGCGAGGGCTTGCGCTCC
>JANPCA010000277.1:0-3666 GCA_031430715.1 Hyphomicrobiales bacterium
CGATTGTCACATAGGTGAGGATCGAGTGGCCAGAAACTATTTTGACCAGTGGGCCAAGGAGCGGCACATCGGCCAGCGCCGCCGCCCCCGGCAGGTCAATGGGCAGGAACCGCATGTCACCGGAAAGGGCGGGTGTGCGACCGCCCTCCTTGAACCAGGTATTGCCCAAGACAACTGCAAGGCCCGCCGCCAGCATGTTGATGGCGACACCCGAGACCACCTGATTGCCGCGTTGGTTGATCGCCGCATAGCCATGCACAAGAGCGAATGTGAGGGAGACCAAAATGGCAAAAACCAGCCCCATCCAGGCCGACTGGAAATAGAACGCGGCGGATGCCGCAGCGAAGGCTGCCGCCAGCATTTTTCCCTCAAGACCAATGTCGACGATGCCGGAGCGCTCGGACCACAGGCCTGCGAGGCAGGCGAGGATCAGGGGCACCGTGTAGCGGATGGTCGAGGCGAGGATTTCCACATAGAGGTCCATGGGCCTAGTCCTCCGCCCTGAAGAACAGCATGGCCAGCCAGGGCCTGAAGGCATATTCGAGCGCCCCCATGAACAGGATGACGAGGCCCTGGATGACCACGATCATGTCGCGGTTGATCTCCGGCTTGGCGAAAGAGAGCTCCGTGCCGCCCTGGTAGAGCAGGCCGAAGAGCATGGCGGAGAGCACGATGCCGACCGGATGCGAGCGGCCCATGAGAGCAACGGCGATGCCGACGAAGCCCGCACCCTGGACGAAACCCAGGACCAGGCGGTGCTGGGCGCCCAAGATTTCATTAACCGCCATGAGGCCCGCCAACCCGCCGGAAATGGCCATGGTGATGACGATGATGCGGCCGGGTTTGATGCCGGCATAGACGGCGGCGGCGGGATTGGCGCCCAATGCCCTGATTTCATAACCAAGCTTGGTGCGCCACAGCAGATACCAGACCGCGATGGCCGCCGCGATGGCCAGGAACACGGCGAAGTTCAGGGGCGACGACGGCAGGCGCATGTCGAAATAGACCCGCGCCACTTCGCGGAAGCTCATGATATAGGCGCCGGTGATCTCGCGGCTCTCGACCGCCATCTTGCCCACCGGCCTAAACGCGTAGTTGATGAGATAGCCCATCATGCTGAGTGCGATGTAGTTGAACATGATGGTGGTGATGACGATGTGGCTGCCGCGTTTCACCTGCAGCACGCCCGGCACCCAGGCCCAGAAGGCGCCCACCGCCATGGATGCAAGTATGGCCAAGGGAATGACGATGGGCCAGGGCAGGAATTCGAGGCCAAGTCCCACCGCCGCGGCACCGGCCCCCGCCACATAGGCCTGGCCCTCGCCGCCGATGTTGAACAGGCCGGCATGGAAAGCGACCGCCACGGCCAATCCGGTGAACACGAAGTTGGTGGCGTAATAGAGCAGATAGCCCCAGCCCTTGATCGAACCCACCGCCCCCTGCAGCATGATCCACATGGCCTCGAAGGGATTTTCGCCGATGATGACGACGACCAGGCCCGAGACGATCAGCGCCACCAACAGGTTGAGAATGGGAATGACGCCGATGTCGACCCAGGCCGGAAGTTCGCCACGGCCATTCATCATGCGGCATCCTTGGCAACGCCGGCCATCAGCAAGCCGATGTCGCGCTCATCGGCTTCTGGCCCGCGCTCACCCATGATGCGGCCTGCGAACATCACCAGGATGCGGTCGGAGAGGGAACGGATTTCGTCAAGCTCGACGGAGACCAGCAGCACGGCTTTTCCTTCGTCGCGCAACTGGATGATGCGCTTGTGGATATATTCGATGGCGCCGATGTCGACGCCGCGCGTCGGCTGGCCGACGATCAGCAGATCCGGATCGCGCTTGATCTCGCGCGCGATGATGATTTTCTGCTGGTTGCCGCCGGAGAATTTCGAACTTCTGAGAAACGGGTCCGGCGGGCGCACGTCGAATTCTTCCATCTCGGCCCGTGCCCTGGCGATCACCTTGTCGCGGTCGAGCCGGAAGCCGTGACCCAGCGCCTCGTCATGGTGCCAGCCGAGGATGGCGCTCTCGGCGGCCTCGAAAGAGCCGATCAACCCGCGGTGCTGGCGGTCCTCGGGCACATGCGCCAGGCCCTCCTCGCGCACATGGCGGGGGTCGCCCAAGATGCCGATGTCCTTGCCCTCGAAGATCACCTGGCCGGAGGTGGGCCTGGCGATGCCGCAGATGACGTCGAGCAGTTCCGATTGGCCGTTGCCCGAGACGCCGGCGATGCCGACGATCTCGCCCTTCTTTACGCTGAATGAGACATTGTCGACGCGCGCCGTGCCCTTCTTGTCCTTCCAGGTGAGTTTCTTGACTTCGAGCACGACTTCGCCCGGCTTGGCCGGACCCTTCTCGACTTCGAGCAGCACATGGCGGCCAACCATCAGTTCGGCCAGTTCTTCGACCGAGGTGTTTTTGGTTTCGCGCGTCGCCACCATCTCGCCGCGGCGCATCACCGAGACACGGTCGGTGATGGCCATGATCTCGCGCAGCTTGTGGGTGATCAGGATGACCGTCTTGCCCTGGTCGCGCAAGGTGCCCAGGATGCGGAACAGGTGATCGGCCTCGTCGGGGGTCAAGACGCCTGTGGGTTCGTCGAGGATCAGGGTCTCGGCGCCCTTGAACAGGGCTTTGAGGATTTCGACGCGCTGCTGCAACCCGACCGGCAATTCGCCGACGATGGTGTCGGGATCGACCTCCATCTCATAGTCAGCGGCCAGCCGGTTGAGTTCGGAACGGGCCTTGGCAAGCGCCGGGCCGATGAGCACTCCGCCCTCGGCACCGAGCACGACATTTTCGAGAACCGTAAACGGATCGACCAGCATGAAGTGCTGATGCACCATGCCGATGCCGAGCACGATGGCATCGGAGGAGGATTTGATCCTCACCGGCTTGCCCTTGACCCGGATTTCGCCCTTGTCGGCATGGTAAAAGCCGAAGAGGATCGACATCAGCGTCGACTTCCCCGCCCCGTTCTCGCCGATGATGCCGTGGATCGAGCCTTGCGCGATCTCCAGCGTCACGTCCTTATTGGCGTGAACCGAACCGAAGCGCTTGTCGATGCCGATCAATTCGATGGCGGGAGTGGTCATGGCTCTTCCCCACCCGGCCGCTTCGCGCTCGCAAGCTCGCCCCTCCCCCCAAGGGGGAGGGACTCAGGATCAGCCCCTCCCCCTTGGGGGGAGGGCACGCGGCGAAGCCGCGGGGTGGGGGTTATGTTCTTTAAGGCTTCGGTGATCGCATCGAAGACCCCGGCGGAATTTCTCAGGACATCAGTGTTTCCGAAACGGATGATCTTGAATCCTTCGCGGCTGAGAAACCATGTGCGCCGCTCGTCGCTTGCCGCGGCATCGTCTTCATAGTGCTGTGCGCCGTCGACTTCGATGATGAGTTTGTAGGCATGACTGAGAAAGTCGGCGTAAAACGGTCCAATTTTGACCTGCCGCCGAAAATGCGCCTCAGGCCAATCGATGTCGCACAGGATATGCCACATTTTCCATTCGGCATCGGTCATGGTGCGGCGGAGTTCGCGAGACCGCTCTACCCCACCCGGCCGCTTCGCGGCCACCCTCCCCCCAAGGGGGAGGGGCTGAATGTCCGTGCGACCGCCGTTACGCCCCAATCTCGCCTCCCAGCCCCTCCCCCTTGGGGGGAG
>JANPCA010000278.1:0-10708 GCA_031430715.1 Hyphomicrobiales bacterium
GGTTCGATCCCTCCCGCCCCAGCCAATATCCCCAATGTTTATTGGGTTTTTCTCACTGCAGGCATATCGGACAAGGGCGCTGCCGAGACCCGCGCAGGCGGGCCGGTGGATATGGCGCTGCGATTGCGGTTTTATTCATCCGGAGCATGTATGGTTTTGCTTCCATCACGCGCCGCCAGCGCGTCCAAACCTATGTATCGAAAGCATCGGCTGTTTCATGGACCCGAGTTTGCCGCAATGACCGAACCATCGGGTTCAACTCAAAAGTCGAGGGAAGCATGGATCGATGCCCTGCGGGGCTTCATCATGCTTCTGATGGTGTTTGGCCATGTCTGGGCCGGTCTTGAGAAATCCGGAATTCTGCAATCCCGCGGCGTCTTCCAAGCCGTTTACAACACTATCTATTTCTTCCACATGCCGGCGCTGTTCGTGATATCGGGACTGCTCTTTTCCGGAACCAAACCAAGCCGCGGCTTTTGGCAGGACAATGGCCGCCGGGCGGTTCGCTTCCTGTACCCGCTCGTGTTGTGGTCCTACATCTATTTCCTGACAAAGTATTTCGCCGCGGGCGATGTGAATACGCCTATTTCCCTCGACGGCGTGCTTCATGCGCCATTTCCTCCAAAGGATCACTTCTGGTTTATTTGGGCTCTGTTCCTCGTGCAAACGGCCGCTGCCCTGCTCGTTGCGGCGGGCGCTTCCAACCGGATAGCGCTCGGTGCCACCGGCCTTGTGCTCGCCCTCGTTCTGATTTTAGCGCCCTCGATATGGACATCATGGACGGCGCCCGCATTCCGCATAGCGCCATTCTACTTTGTTGGTGTGCTGCTCGGCGGACTTCCATTGCGGGAATCTTCAAATCCGGCATATGCGGCGGCTGGCGCCATTCTCTTCGTCTTGCTTCCAACGCTGGCGATCATGGCCGGCACGCCTGGGCCGGAGCTTGTCGTGCTTCTGCTCCAAAGCATCTGCATTATCGGTTTGATCTTATTCTCGGTATGGCTTGGCAAGCACTTTGGCGATCATCCCGTCACCCGTGGGCTTTGCCTGGTGGGTCAGGCCGCGATGACGATCTACCTCCTCCATATATTCTTTACATCGGGCCTGCGCATCCTGCTGGTCCGCCTGCATGTCGATAACCTATCCCTGCACATCATCGCCGGGACCGCCGTTGGGCTGCTCCTGCCGCTTGCCATCCATGTCTGGGCCGGACGAGGGAGAGCCCGGACAATTCTCGGCATCTAGCCCGGGTCATGATTTTGGTCGTCCGCCCTCGTATTTCCCCTGCGGGGCCGGGCCCTCCGTCACGTGTCAGCCTGCCAGGAGGCGGCGGCGATGCCGGAGAAGATCAGGACGACGCCGACCCATTGGCTGAAGCCGAGGCGCTCGCCGAAGAGCTGATTGCCCGCCACCGCGATCATCGCGAAGCCAAGGCCCGCGTAGGCCGGATAGACGAGGGACACCGGCAGATGGTCGAGGGCCTTGGCGAAGAGGAAGACATTCACGAAGTAGCACAGGCAGGCGCCGATGAACCAGGGCGAGAAGATCATCTGCCAGATCGGAATCTCGCCGGAAACCACACGGGCCTGTTTGAGCAGAATGCCGGCGAAACTGTTGATGCCCGCCGCGCAGAGCACGATGATCCAGGGGTTCAAGGGATTGTTCTCCTAGCACTCAAGATGTCTTGACGAGGACGGCGCGGCGCTGCAGCGCGAAAACCTGCGGGGCAACGGTGCAGAGGCCGTCGTCGATGGCCTTCAGCGCCTTGAGGGCGAAATCCGGAAGCGGCACGAAGAAGGTCTTGGCGGTGACGCCGCCGCTGGCCAGATAGACCGCCACCTCGCCGAAGCCCTGCTCGAGGATACGCAAGCCCGGAACGTGAGCGTGAAAGCGTTCGGCGTCGTCGAACAGCAAGTTGGGCACGCAATTGTTGCCCGACCAGAGGTCTTGCGGATCGTTGACCGGATGGCCAGCGTCGAAGACGTCGACGTCGTAGGAATAGCCTTCGATCTTCATCATGTGCAGCATGATGCGCATCAGACTTGAGCAATTGACATCTTGCACCAGAAGCTTGCCGCCGGGCTTCAGGATGCGGCGCACCTCGGCGAAGAACTTGGCCGGATAGGGCACATGGTGGATCATGTTGGAGGCGATGACGAAGTCGAAGCGGCTGTCCTCGAAGGGCGTGGCCAGCGCGTCGACGAACTTGACATCGAGCCATTCGTAATCGGCATGGTCGGTGAGGAGGTAGGACTTGGCCTTCAGCACATCCTTGCCGTAGCCCTGGCCGCAGCCCAGTTCGACGCCCGACGCAGTCTCGGGATCGATGTGGCGCTGCATCCAGCGGAAGCGCTGGCCGAGCAGGAAGAACAGATTGCGGTTGGCGCCGGCATAGAAAGCCTTGCGCGCCACCGGCACATTGCCCTCGTTGCGCATGCGGTTCTCGTCGTGGCGGGGCCGGAAGGTCTGGCCCAGGAAAAACGGCCGGGGCATTCTCGTCGTGGTCATTGCGGCGTCCCGGTCAGGCGGCATTCAGTTCGCCGACGGCGGCGGCGGTGCGGCGCATGGTGCGTAGATAGACGTCCTCCATCAGGATATGGGCAAACTCGCCATTGCGGCCGACGCTGTGCAGCCCGCGCACGCCGGTCGACTCGCGCAGACGCAGGCGTTCGGCCTCGTAGGATTTCATATAAACCGGATAGGCGATCTTGGTGCGCAACACGCGGACGCCAAGAAAGCGCTGCTTGATATCGGGCACCACGTCCTGCAGTTGCGTGAGACAGCGTTCGGCCAGGCCTGCGTCGTCCTCTTTCCACAGGGGGCTGTCGACTTCCGTGCCGATGTCGACAGTCAGGTAGGTCTGGCCCTCGGACACCGTCCAGGGCAGCGAGATCGGCGGTTCCTGGACGCGGAAGAAATCGTATTTCTCTTCCGGAAACCAGGTCGCCACGTTGGGCATCAGATTGCGGCCCTTGAGGAACAGGTTGACGAAGATCAGGCTGCTGTAGCGGAAAGCGGCCAGCGGGCGCAGCACTTCGGCATCGGGTGCCAGGCGCGGCAGGACGTTGACCGGCGCCGTACTGATGACGGCGGAAGCCGGCTGGAAGCCTTCGGCGGTCTCGACGCCGGTGGCAACACCATTCTCGACCACGATGCGCTTCACCGGGGTCTTGAGGCGGATGGCATCGCCAAGCCCCTCGGCGAGGCTGCGGCAGATCATGACGATGCCGCCTTCGGGATAGACGTGCCAGACGCTGGCCGATTCCGGCAAGTCCTGGCAATAGCCGATGGCCACCGCCTTGCCCGACATCTTTGCCGCGGCGCGCAGCATGAGCGTATGGAGCACGCCCGGCAGTTTTGAACCGATGGCCGGCGAAAGCTCCTCGGCCGGAGCACCGGTCAAGGACTCCATCAATGGGATCGCCACCTCGCGGGCCATGCCGCGCCCCAGCGTCGCTTCGGCCCAGGCCGCGGCATCGACCGGCGTGCCGTTGCGCGCGAAGCGGCTGGCCAGCGCTCCCAGCGCATAACGCGGCACGGCGGCAAGGCCGAAGGGATAGGAATAATTGCGGCCGCGCAGCACAACACTTTCGCCGAAATATTTGACATCGCGGCACTGGCTTTCGATGCCGAGTGTCGCGGCGAGCCGGTTGGTGATCAGGTGGGTGCCGAAATCATACTTGAATCCCGGCATGTCGGTGAAGGTCGTGGCTAGCCCTGCGACGCTGCCGGAAGCTTCGAAGATGATGAAGGGAATCTTTTCCGCGGCGAGCCTTTTGGCCGCGACCAGGCCCGCGTAGCCCGCCCCTATGATGACGACTGGATGTTCGGACATGACGGTTCTCAACTCCTCAGGACGCGCCCAGAAAGCCCTTGGCGTAGCCGCTGACGATGCCGACCACGCCGCGCTTCAGCACCGCGTCGAGGGCCGCGGCGAAGCGGTGGATTTCGGCCTCGGTGACGATCAGCGGCGGTTGCAGGCGCATGACATTGCGGTTGTATTCGGTGAATGCGACAAGTGTGGCCTGGTCGCGCAGCAGCAGGCTGCCGACGAAGCCGCACAGGCTGCCCTTGAGCATGTCGTCGGCCATGCTCACCAGGCTCGAGAGGCCAAACGGCATGGTGCGGCTGATGTCGTGGAATTCGAGGCCGATCATCAGGCCTTGGCCGCGCACTTCCTTGATCATGTCGGGGTATTTGGCGGCGAGGCGCTGCAATTCGGCGAGCAGGATGGCACCCATGCGGGCGCTGTTGCCGATGAGGTCTTCATCATAGAGCACGTTCAGCGTTTCGATGGCCGTGGCGCAGGCCTCGCCGATGCCGCCGAAAGTGGCCTGGGCATGGACGATGGCCGTCTTCTTGGAGCCATAGGCCGCCATGAACAATGGCCTGCGGCTGATGACGGCGCCGATGGCCGTCTTGCCGCCGCCCAATGACTTCGCCAGGGTGACGATGTCGGGAACGACGCCCGCATGTTCGAAGGCGAAGAAGCGCCCGGTGCGGCCAACACCGCATTGCACTTCATCGGCGATCCACACCACGTCGAACTCGGTGCAGATGGCGCGGACCTCGCGCCAGTAGGCGGGCGGCGCCGCGATGATGCCAGCGCCTCCCTGCACCGTTTCGAGGATCAGGGTGCCGATCGAGCGGTCGGCGGCAATGACGGCGCGCAGTGCCGCGGCATCGCCGAAGGGCACTTTCACCGGCGTTTCGAGCAGCGAGAAGGTATCGCGGTAGAGTGTGGAATCGGTGACCGAGAGGGAGCCGCGTGTTTTGCCGTGGAAGGCCTTCTCGGCATAGACGACGCGCTTTCTATCGCCACGGGTCTTCTCGGCGAGCTTCAGGGCATATTCGACCGCCTCAGAGCCGGAGGACGCAAGGAAGACCATGTCGAGATCTTCCGGCGCGATCTCGGCGAGGTTCTTGGCCAGTGCCGCGGCATATTGCGACATGAAGCCGATGGCGATCTCGTGGCGCTTTTCCTCCTGGAAGCGGCGGCGGGCGGCCAATATGCGCGGGTGATTGTGGCCCAGCGCCAGGGAGCCGAAGCCGCCGAAGAAGTCGAGGATGGCCCGGCCGTTCTGGTCGTAATAATACATGCCCTCGGCGCGCGCGATGGTGATCTTGTGAAACCCTAAGAGCTTCATCAGATTGTACTGGAACGGATTGAGATGCTGCTTGAAGAGCGTCGCAATGTCCTCGTTCTTCATCGCCAAGGCATCGTCGAGGGTCAGCAGGTTGGGGCGCTGCAAGGCCGGGTTCATATCCATAGGGGCTCCAGTATCGGTTGTGGCGTTCATGCGAACCCTAAGCGTTCGGACTGGTGCGAGCGGAAAAGACCAGCGGCGCCAGAGTTGCGGCGCAGGGTCTCGAAGTCTGCGACATTGCCATAGCCCTGCCAGCAGGTCTTGGCCGACATGCGCGCATCCTTGGCGAGATAAAGCCTGCCGCCGTGATCCAGAACAATTTCGTCGAGGGTATCCAGCAATTTCGGAAGTTTTTCGGTATAGGGGAAGTCGAGGGCCAGGGTATAGCCCTTCATCGGGAAGGACATGCCGCCGCGCCCCTCGCCCATGAGTTTCAAGACCGCCAGGAAAGAGCCGAGGCCCGAGGCGCGGATGCGCTCCAGGAGCAAGTGCAGCCCGTCACGGCTGGCGGCCAGCGGCAAAACGCATTGATACTGCAGGAAGCCTGGCTTACCATAGAGCCGGTTCCAGTCACGCAGGCCGTCGAGGGGATAGAAGAAGCTCCGGTAATCGATGAGATCGATGCCGGTCCGTCGGCTATTGCGGGCCCAATAGGCCATGTTGAAGGCGCGTGCAGTCCAGGGGTTGAGGAGCCCGGCTGGCATGTCGAAGGGGACCGTTGCCACCCGGCGGGCGGGAAGATCGAAGGGCGCGGCGCGGCGTTCCAGCGGCAATTCCTCGCGGCCGGCGTGTTCGCCACGCATGAGGAGCGCGCGGCCCAAATTGCTCCCAGATGCCAGCGTGTCGATCCAGGCGACGCTGTAGGTCCAGCCTTCCGACGCCTCGAAGGCATCGAAGGCCGCATCGAGATTGGCAGCGGGCACGATCTCCTGGCGCATCCAGGCGGTTTCGACCGGGATCATGCGGATCGCGGCGCGGCGGATGACGCCGGTCAGACCCATGCCGCCAATGGTGGCGCGGAACAGTGCCGGTTCCTCGCTGGGCGAACAGCGCCGCACATGGCCCGCCGCTCCCACCAGATCGAACCACAACACGTGATCGCCGAAGCTTCCCGACCCATGGTGGTTCTTGCCATGGGCGTCGGCGGCAATGGCGCCGCCGATCGACACGAACTGGGTTCCGGGTGTGACCGGTGGAAACCAGCCCAGCGGCAGGGCACGCGCGATGACATCGGCGAAGCTGACGCCGCTATCGCATTCGAGCACCCCCGAGACGGTGTCGAACCCGATACGCCCGCCCAACCCTGCCGTCATGATGGTGCCCAAGGGCTGCAACGCGCTGTCGCCATAGGCGCGGCCGGCGCCGCGCGCGATGGTGGGGCCACGGCCAAGGCAATTGGCCAGTTCCGCATCGCCGGTTGGCCGGTGCACAACACAATCAATCACCGGATGGCGGCCCCATCCGCCGAGCGGCATACGCAGATATTCGCCTCCGGCCATATTCGGTGGTGCTTCCGCGTGGGGTCGAGTCTCCCCTGAACTGAAACGCACGGCGGCACCTATCACGCAACACCCGGACGCACTACGGCAGTTTGGCAACCCGTTGACATCGGAATAGCTCTAAGTCAAATGAGGCCTTGCGGGAAGTATGGCATCAATTCAATTTGATATATGGTTGATATATTGGATAGTCAAATTTCGGAACGCCACGAGGACTTCACCGGCAACCCCGTCCTCTGCGTCGACCTCGACGGAACCTTGCTGCGCGTCGACACGCTGCACGAGAGTTTCCTGCGGACCATTAGGAGCGATCCGGTGGCGGCGGTCAAGGCGCTGGGGGCCTTGCGGGATGGCCGGGCGGCCTTCAAGCGGCGCCTGGTTGAAACCGCGCCATTCGATGCGGCACTGCTGCCGCTGAACGATGATCTCGTGGCCTATCTGGAAAGCCAGCACGCCGCCGGGCGGCGGCTGGCGCTGGTGTCCGCCGCCGACCAGTCGATCGTCGATGCCGTGGCGGCGCGCCTGCCAATCTTCGAATGGGCCATCGGCAGCGACGGCAAGGCCAACCTCTCGGGCGCCGCCAAGCTGACGGCTATCAGGGCGCGTTACGGCGACAATTTCGCCTATGCCGGCAATGCCGCGGCCGACCTGCCGATTTGGGCCGCGGCGAAGGGTGCGGTGCTGGCTGGCGGCGGGGTGCGTTACGAAGCCAAGGTCGCGCCCGCGACACCGATTGAAGGCCGGTTTCCGGCCGCGATGCAATGGCGCTCTTGGTTAAAAGCGTTGAGGCCGCACCAATGGGCCAAGAATCTCCTGGTCTTCGTGCCCTATTTCCTGGCCGGACCGACCGCCCAGCCCGGCGACCTGCTGCGCAGCCTGGCGGGTTTCGCGGTCTTAAGCCTTCTCGCCTCGACCGGCTATCTGCTCAACGATCTTCTCGACCTCGAAGCCGACCGCGCCCATCCGAGCAAGCGGCGGCGGCCCTTCGCGTCGGGTGCGCTATCGGCGGGAGCAGGAGTGCTCGGCGGCGTGGCGCTCTTTCTTGTCAGCCTGGTAGGGGCGGCAGTGATCGGCGCCGAGTTCGCGGCGATTGCGATGGTTTATTTCCTCGGCACCCTCACCTATTCGCTGTTCCTGAAGCGCATTGCACTCCTCGACGTGATGACGCTGGCCGGGCTCTACACGGTGCGCATCCGGGCCGGCATCGCGCTGGTGGGCGCGGCCTATTCCTACTGGATCATCACCTTCTCGATCTTCATCTTCCTCAGCCTGGCGCTGCTCAAGCGCTATGCCGAGTTCGTCGACGAGCGCCTCGACGAAAAGAGTTTCGAATCACGCGGCTATTCCAAGATCGACGTGCCGCTGATCTTGGGCTTCGGCATCGCCTGCTCGGTGGCGGCACCTTTGCTGTTTGTCATCTACCTGGTGGAAGAACGCTTTCCCGCCAAGGTCTATTCGTCTCCCGAGAAACTCTGGCTGGTGACGCCGGTGCTGCTGCTGTGGCTGATGCACATGTGGCGCGCCGCGGTGCGCGGACTGGTGCGCGAGGATCCGGTGATCTTCGCCTTGAAGGACAAGGTCTCGCTGGCGCTGGGGGCATTTGCCACCATGCTGGTTGCCATTTCCTGGTGAACCCGAGCCGGTTGCGCGCGAACAGAGGCAATTTATTAACTGGCGGTAAATCGGAGCGGCTATAATCGGGCGGTCTTCCCCTGTTGGAGCAGCATCGGCATGTCCAGGACACTCGCAGTGATCATCGCCGCCGCCTTCGCCGCGGTTACAGCGCCGGCGCCCAGCCTTGCCGCCAACCTTGTGCCCGGCACCACCTGCCCGGTGTTTCCCTCCAATAGCTGGTGGCATGCCGACATCAGCAAGCTGCCGCGCCATTCGCGCAGCGACCAATGGATGGCGCATATGTCGCCGACCCGGAAACTGCATCCGGATTTCGGACCCTCCTATGGCGACATACCGGTGCCCTATGGCATCCCCTTCACGGTAGTCGACAACAGCCATGCCGCCGTCAACGTGACCTTCACCTATGCCGGCGAGAGCGACCGCATTCCCTATCCGCTGGGCAACGACACCAAGGTCGAGGGCGGGCAATATATATCCGGAGACCGCCATACGGTGGTCATCAACAAGTATACCTGCAGGCTCTACGAGACCTGGGCGACCAGACGCTCGGGCGACCGCTGGCTGGCCGGGAGCGGAGCGTCCTGGCTGCTGACCAGCAACAATCTGCGGCCTCCGAGCTGGACCTCGGCCGATGCGGCGGGGCTCCCCATCCTGCCCGGGCTGTTGCGCGTCGATGAAGTCTTGGGCCGCCACGTCGATCACGCCATCCGCTTCACCACCGATGTGACCGACAGGTTCTATACCTGGCCAGCGCGGCATCAGGCGGGTTCGGTCGACAACCGGACCTATCCGCCGATGGGCGCCAGGTTCCGTCTGAAGGCGGCTTATGTGATTTCGCCGGGGTTCCGTCCTGACACCATCCATGTGCTGCGCGCCATGAAAAAATATGGCCTGGTGCTCGCCGACAATGGCTCGCCGTGGTATTTTCAGGGAACGTCCGACACGCGCTGGCCGGAAGAATTCATCGAGGAAATGAAAACCATACCGGCTTCGGCCTTCGAGGCGGTCAACACCATATCGCTGATGATCACGCCCGGCAGCATGCAGGTGATGCCGCCGCCGTGAACCTAGCGGAGCAAGAGGTTGGCGCTGAACTCCACGAAGCAGTTCTTGATCGCGAAGAAATTGGCGAAGCGGCCCTTGATGGCGACAGTTGGAACGCCGGGGCCCACGGTGGCGGGCGCCTGCTGCCACACGGTGATGCCGCCCGAGTTCGATAGAATGTTGGCCTTGCTGCCCACCCCGCTGCCGACATAGTTGATGCTGGCCTGGAAGTCGTTGCCGGGAACCCGCATGACGAAGGACGACCTGGTGGTGATATAGGCGAGATGGCCATTGCCGCCATTGCCGAGGCCCGCACCCCTTGGCCGGTAGAGAATCCGCGCCGTGTCGTTCACGGTGAAGGTCGAGGTGCATTTGGCATCACCCGACACGAAGTCGATGAAGGAATTGCCGACATAGACGGTTTCGGCATGGGCGGTGCCCGCGGCCAGGACGGCGAACAGGGCTGCGAACAGGTAAGGTCTCATTGCTTTCGTCTCCTCGCGCGGGGGCCTGGGTGGCAGGGCTTCAACCGGTCAGTCATTTCTTTTGCTGTAGGCCGCCCGGAAGGTCACGGTGCAACCCGCGACGAAGAGAAAGTTGTTGATCGTTCCCTGCAGGGTGACATTGTCGTCGGTGGTGACGATGGCGGCGGGACTTTGCACGAAGCCGCTGTAGGGAACGCCAACATTGGCCTCGATGACGCCGCTCGAATCATTGCCGAAGGCGGCGGCGGTGCCCGACGGCATGGTGCCTTGGTCGATGACCATGGCAAACAACGCCGACTGATTGGCGATGAAGGTGACGGTGGTGTTGACGCCGTTGTCGGACAGGTTCTTGGGCCGCAATACGGTTTTCAACACCCGATGCGGAGCGGGCGAGATTGCGGGGTCAAGCGCGCATTGGCCGGTGGCGGAATCGATCACCGCCTCGCCCTGCCAGACGATGGCGGCTTGCGAAACCGGTATGCCCGCGGCAAGCATGGCCGCGGCCAGGAAGACGTGCTTCATTGCGTGGTGTCCTTCCCGTTGGGATTGCAGGTGAAGTCCAATTTCAGGTTATGCGAGAAAATGCGGTGCCGCAAGTGTCCGCCAAGACGGCGGTCCGGCACGGTCCTTGGCCGCAATGGCCGATCCGGCGGGGATGAACTGAACATCAAAAGCAGCCTTGCCATCCGTCAGGTTTTCTATAACTTCGTTAACGGAACCGCCGCCGGGACTCGCCGCGCCGCTTTCGGGAAAGTGCAACATGAACAGGATCATCAGGTCTGTTTTCGGTTTCGCCGCTTTGGTCTGCACGGCCGGTTCGGGTCATGCGGCTTGCACACAGCTCGATCTCGCGGGGTCGTGGCAGGTCTACGGCACTGTTGAAGCAGGCAGCGCGGTT
>JANPCA010000279.1:0-9156 GCA_031430715.1 Hyphomicrobiales bacterium
CAGCAGCTGAAATACAGCCGCATGGCCGCGGCGATCTCGTCTTCCGACACGGTCACGATGCGGCCGGCACCGTTGCGGATGATTTCGAAAGCTTCGGCATTGGGAATGCGCACCGCCATGCCATCGGCGAAGCTGTTTCCCTCGTTGGTGGCAATGGGCCGTCCTGCCGCCCATGACAGCGCATAGCAATTGGCGTTGGCCGCAACGACGCCGATGACCTTGGTCTTCAACCCCAGCATGTCGCGCGCGGCAATCGTGCCGCAGATCCCCGACCCCATGCCGATCGGCACATAGACGGCATCAAGTTCACCGGCGGCGCGGAACAATTCATGGGCATAGGTTGAGACGCCCAGAACGAGTTCCTTGCCAAAGGAGGGAATATAGTCGAGCCCACGCTCCTTGCCGATCTGCACTGCCGCCTCGCGTGCCGCGTCGAAGTCGTGGCCCACCTCGATCAATTCGGCGCCCAGGGCCCGCATGGCGGCATTCTTCTCCGGCGAATTGCCGATGGGGGCAACGACAGTGACGGGAATTCCCACGCGCCTGGCCGCGAAGGGAATCGACTGGCCATGATTGCCGCGCGTCGCGGTGATGACGCCGTTGGTTTGGCCGCGATCCTTTCTCATCTGCATGTGAACCAGCCCACCGCGCACCTTGAAGGCACCGATCGGCGTGTGGTTTTCATGCTTCACCCACACCTCGCAAGCCACGGCCTCCGCCAGCAGCGGCCAGGCATATTGCGGCGTGGGCGGCATCGCGGCATAGACGATGCGGCTTGCGGCTTCGAGGTCAGCGGCGGTGAACATTCTTGACTTGGTTCCTTCCCCATGTTTCGTGCGCAATCGTTAAGAAGAAATACTGTCATCACCGGATTCATTCCGGTGACCCATTGTCCGGCAAGATCGGGTGCCTCAGTGTGGCGCGGAATGGGTCCCCGGGACAAGCCCGGGGATGACAAGACGGGTGGGTAAAAGATGACCAACGCCTTCATGTTTCCGGGCCAGGGCAGTCAGGTGGTTGGCATGGGCAAGGGGCTGGCGGAGAATTTCGCCGTGGCTCGGTCCGTGTTCGCGGAGGTCGACGCAGCCCTTGGCCAGGAACTCTCGAAAATCATGTGGGAGGGGCCCGAGGCCGATCTCACCTTGACCGAGAATTGCCAGCCAGCCCTGCTGGCGGTGAGCATGGCGGTGCTGCGGGTGCTGGAAACCGAACACGGCATCACGGTAGCCAATACGGCGGCATTCGTGGCGGGCCATTCGCTCGGCGAATATTCGGCACTCGCGGGGGCGGGAACCTTCACGCTGGCCGACGCGGCGGTTCTGCTCAGACTGCGCGGAACCGCCATGCAGAATGCCACGCCGCTGGGCACCGGTGCCATGGCGGCGGTGCTGGGCCTTCATTTCGCGGAAGTCGTGGCCGTCGCCGCGGAAGCAGCCCAGGATGACGTCTGCCAGGCGGCCAATGACAACAGCGACGGCCAGGTGGTGATCTCCGGGCACAAGGCCGCCATCGGGCGCGCCATGGAGATTGCCAAAGCCAGGGGCGCCAAGCGGGTCCTTCCGCTGACCGTCTCCGCGCCTTTCCATTGCGCGCTGATGCAACCGGCAGCCGAGGTCATGGCGGAGGCCCTGGCAAACGTCGCCATGATGCCGCCGGTGGTGCCGGTGGTCGCCAATGTGGGAGCGTCCCCATTGAGCGATCCCGCCGCCATCCGCGCCAGTCTCGTGGCCCAGGTCACCGGCACGGTGCGCTGGCGTGAATGCGTGGGCTATATGGCGAGCCAAGGCGTTCAGCATTTCTACGAAATCGGCTCGGGCCGCGTGCTCTTCGGCCTGTCGCGCAAGAATGCGCCCCATGGCACGGCGGCCCATGTGGGCACGCCGGAAGACATCACCGCCGTGGTGGCCACGATCAAAGGATGAGACCCGTGTTCAATCTGACAGGCAAGACGGCACTGGTGACGGGTGCGACGGGCGGCATCGGAGCGGCAATCGCCCGGGTGCTGCATGGGGCCGGGGCCGCCGTCGCCATCTCTGGCACGCGCGCCGCTGTGCTGGAGGAATTGAAGGCGGAACTGGGCGAACGCGTGCATGTGGTTGCCTGTAATCTCTCCGACGCGGCGGATGTCGAAAAGCTCGTTCCCGCCGCCGAGGCCGCCATGGGTGCCATCGACATCCTTGTCAACAATGCCGGGATCACCCGCGACGGCCTGGCCATGCGCATGAAGGACGGTGACTGGAACGCGGTCATCGACGTGAACCTCACCGCCGCCTTCAGGCTCAGCCGTGCGGCCATGCGCCCCATGATGAAGAAGCGCTGGGGGCGCATCGTCAACATCACTTCGGTGGTGGGCGTCACCGGCAATCCGGGGCAGGCGAATTATGTGGCGGCCAAGGCGGGCATCATCGGACTGACCAAGTCGCTGGCCCAGGAACTGGCAAGCCGCAACGTCACCGTCAACGCCGTGGCACCAGGCTTCATCGCCACGCCGATGACGGATGTGCTGAACGACAAGCAGAAGGAAGCGATCCTGACCCGCGTCCCCGCGGGAAGGCTCGGAAGCCCCGATGACATCGCCACGGCGGTGCTCTATCTCGCGTCGGAGGAAGCAGGCTATGTCACCGGCCAGACCCTGCATGTCAATGGCGGCATGGCGATGATTTGAGGATCATCGCAGGGCGGCATGGCGATGATTTGAAAACCGGCGGACTCCCTGTTCGCGCCCTTTTCCCCTGCGAAATCAACCCCCGCCAATGCCCCTTTTGACGGCGGTGGAATTTGTGGTAGGGAAAGCCCCGGCGTGAGGGGGATTGACAGGTGTCCTGTGGTCCTGCCGTCTGAACAGAACAGATAACAACCAAGGACGATAGACAATGAGTGATGTGGCTGAGCGGGTGAAGAAAATCGTCGTCGAGCATCTCGGCGTCGACGCCGACAAGGTCAAAGCGGAAGCGAGCTTCATCGACGATCTCGGCGCCGACAGCCTCGACACGGTCGAACTGGTCATGGCCTTCGAGGAGGAATTCGGCATCGAGATTCCCGACGACGCGGCGGAGACCATCCAGACCGTCGGCGATGCCGTGAAGTTCATCGAGAAGAGCGCCGCCTGAACGGTGGCGCGTCAAGCTCCTTGATGGGGCAATCTTTCAAATCAGTTGCGCGGAGGCAGGGGATGAAACATCCTGCCGCCGCGTTTTCATATCGAAGGGGCTTTGTTGCATGCGCCGTGTGGCTGTAACCGGACTTGGAATCGTCTCGCCGCTGGCAACTGGCGTCGAGGAAACCTGGAGCCGCCTGCTGGCGGGCCAATCGGGGGCTGGCACCATCACCCGTTTCGATGCCTCGGATCTGCCCTGCAAGATCGCCTGCGAAGTGAAGCGCGGCGATGGCGGCAACGGTTCCTTCAATCCCGAGCAGTGGATGGACCACAAGGATCTGCGGCGCTACGACGATTTCATCATCTATGCGATGACCGCCGCCAAGCAAGCGATGCGGGATTCCGGCCTCTCCTTCAAGACCGAGGACGAGAAATACCGCGCCGGTGTATTGGTCGGTTCCGGCATTGGCGGTCTCTCCAATATCGCCGATACGACATTGCTGATGGCGGAGAAAGGACCGCGCCGCATCAGTCCGTTCTTCATTCCGGGCTCGCTGATCAATCTGGCCTCGGGTCTGATTTCGATCGAATTCGGCTGCAAGGGGCCGAACCACGCCGTGGTGACCGCCTGTTCCACGGGCTCGCACGCCATCGGCGACGCGGCCCGCATCATCGCGCTTGACGATGCCGACGTGATGATCGCGGGCGGGGCCGAATCGGCCGTCTGCCGCTTAGGCATCGCCGGCTTCATCGCCTGCAAGGCGCTGTCGACCAAATTCAACGGCACGCCCGAAAAGGGTTCTCGCCCCTATGACCGGGACCGCGACGGTTTCGTCATGGGCGAAGGGGCGGGCGTCGTGGTGCTCGAGGAACTCGAACACGCCAAGGCGCGCGGCGCCACCATCTACGCGGAAGTCGTTGGTTATGGCATGTCGGGCGATGCCTACCATGTGACGGCGCCCGCCTCCAATGGCGAGGGCGCCTACCGCTGCATGCAAATGGCGCTGAAGCGGGCGGGTCTTCAAGCCCATGAGATCGACTATGTGAATGCCCATGGCACCTCGACGCCGCTCGGCGATGAGATTGAGTTGCGCGCCATCGAGCGCCTGATGGGCAACCGCGCCGAGATGCTCACCATGTCGTCGACCAAGTCATCGATCGGCCATCTGCTGGGTGCCGCCGGTGCGGTCGAGGCGATCTTCTCGATCCTGGCCATTCGCGATAACGTGGCCCCGCCGACGCTCAATCTCGACAACCCGTCGGTCGAAACCCAGATCGATCTCGTGCCGAAAGTGGCGAAGAAAAAACAGATCAACACAGTTCTGTCCAATTCTTTTGGTTTCGGTGGAACCAACGCATCGCTGATCATGCGCCGCTTCGCGGCGTAGAACCCCGCTGGAGGCAGGTTGAACACCGCGCAGGCATCCGTGAAGATCCCGGAACCCCGGCAAAGCAAGCGGCGGCCCTCGGCATTCTCGCGGGTCGTCCTGTGGCTGTTCCTTCTGCTGGTGCTGGGTGCCATCGTCTTCGGCGTCCTGGGATTTTATGCCTATCAAGAGTATAACCTGCCGGGCCCCCTCAAGGACAAGAAGACCGTCACCATCGGCAAGGGCATCGGCACGCCCGAGATCGCGGTGGTGCTGCAAGAGAACGGCGTCATCAGCGATGCCCGGGTGTTCTCCGCCATGGCCTATGTCAAGGGTACGGTCGGCAGGCTCAAGGCTGGCGAGTACGAGTTCGACGCGGCCTCGTCGATGGGCGATGTCATGGCCAAGATCGCAGGCGGCAAGTCCATCGCCTACAAGCTTTCGGTGCCGGAGGGCTGGACCAGCGAGATGACGGTGGCTCGCGTCAATGCCAACGATATCCTCGAAGGCGATCCGGTCCCAGTGCCGCCAGAGGGCGCCATCATGCCCGACACCTATGTGTTCCGGCGCGGCATGACGAAGCAGAAGCTCGTCGAGGACATGCGGGCCGCCCAGGACGATCTGCTGACCGGTCTGTGGGAAAAGCGCAATCCGGCGATCGGGCTGGCGAGCAAGGAAGAGGCGCTCACCCTTGCCTCGATCGTTGAAAAAGAGACCGGTGTGGCGGCAGAGCGCCCGGTCATCGCCTCGGTGTTCATGAACCGCCTTAAGAAGGGCATGCGCCTGCAATCCGATCCGACCATCATCTACGGAATCGCCGGCGGCAAGGGCAAGCTCGACCGCGCGCTCACCCGGGCCGATATCGACGCGCCCACGCCCTATAACACCTACCGCATCGACGGATTGCCGCCAGGCCCGATCGCCAACCCGGGCCGGGCAGCGCTTGAAGCCGTGCTCAATCCGCCCGAGACGCCCTATTTCTATTTCGTGGCCAACGGCACCGGCGGGCACGCCTTCGCGGCAACGCTTGAAGAACACAACGGCAATGTGAAAAAATGGCGCCAGATTGCCGGCAATGCCGCAGCGGCGGCCGCCGCCGAAGCCGAAACGCCGGAAGCCACGCCCGAGCAGCCAGCCACGGCCACTACGCCGCCGGCGGCGGTCGCGCCCTCCGAAACACTCGATCCGCCGAAACCCGCGCTGCCGGAACCCGCCGTTCCCGAAGCCGCGGCGCCCGTGACGGAGGCCGCGAAGCCGCCCGAAACACCGGCCCCGGAAGCAGCGCCCGAAACGGTTGCGCCGCCGCCCGCCGAACCGGACCTGCCGCTGCTGAAGCTGAAGCCCGGCACGGTGGTCGAGGTGGCGGGCAAGCTGACGGCGATCCCCAAACGCCGCCCCAGGCGCTGAGGCGTTTCCGAAGCGCCGCAACTGCTCTAAGAACGTCAGCCACATGATTCTCCCGGAGCTTCGATGCCGATTTCCAGCATGACAGGATTTGCCCGCGCCTCGGACGCGCATGAAGGGCTGCACTGGCAGTGGGAGATCAAAAGTGTCAATGGAAAGGCGCTGGATGTGCGCTGCCGCCTGGCCCCGGGTTTCGAGGCGCTGGAAACTGGCATCCGCCCCGCCGTGGCGCAGGCTTTCAAGCGCGGCACCTTGCAGGTGTCGCTGAGCGTGAGCGGCGCGGCCCAGGTGGAAACCATCCGCCTCAACGCGGCAGTGCTCGATCAGCTCGTGGCGGCGGGCGAAGCGCTCCGCAACCGCATCGGCGGCGAGCCGCTGCGCGCCGATGTCCTGCTGTCGCTGCGCGGCGTGCTGGAGGTCAGCGCTCCGCAAGAAGACGAAGCCGCCATCGAACGCCGCAACGGCGCGATGCTGGCCTCTTTCGGCCAGGCGCTGGCGTCACTGGCTTCAGCGCGCATTGAGGAAGGCGGCAGGCTGCGGGCGGTGCTCGCCGCGCAAGTCGAACGCATCGCCGGACTGGCGGAAGCGGCGCGCGGCAATCCGGCCCGCAGCCCTGAGGCCGTCAAGGCCAGGCTCGCCGAACAGATCGCCCGGCTCATGGAGACCGGGGCGTCCTTCGACAGCGACCGGCTGCATCAGGAAGCCATCATGATCGCCACCCGCGGCGACATCCAGGAGGAACTCGACCGGTTGTCTTCGCATGTCGAAGCGGCGCGCGCCCTGCTGGCGTCCAATGACGCCATCGGCCGCAAGTTCGATTTCCTCGCCCAGGAATTCAACCGCGAAGCCAACACGCTGTGCTCGAAAGCTGCCGACCGGACCATGACGGGGATCGGCCTCGATCTCAAGACCGTCATCGACCAGATGCGCGAGCAGGTGCAGAACATCGAGTGAGCCCATGATCGACATTCCCCGCCGCGGCCTGCTGCTTGTCATGTCCTCGCCCTCGGGGGCGGGCAAGACCACCCTGTCGCGCCGGCTTCTCGACAGCGACCGCAACTTCACCATGTCGGTGTCGGTGACCACCAGGCCGCCGCGCCCGGGCGAGGTTGACGGCAAGGACTATCATTTCATCGACAAGTCCGCCTTCGCGCGGCTGCGCGATGGCAACGGCTTGCTTGAATATGCCGAGGTCTTCGGCAATTTCTACGGCTCGCCGCGGAAGCCCGTCGAGGAGGCCTTGGGCCGCGGCCGCGATGTGCTGTTCGATATCGACTGGCAGGGCACCCAGCAATTGGCCCAGGCCATGGAAGACGACCTGGTGCGCATCTTCATCCTGCCGCCCTCGGCGGAAGAGTTGCGCCTGCGCCTGATCCGCCGCGCCCAGGATTCGGCCTCAACCGTGGCCAAACGCATGGCCCAGGCGGCGGGCGAAATCAGCCATTGGCCGGAATATGACTATGTCATCGTCAACGAAGACCTGGATGCGGCCAGCCGCCAGATCGGCGCCATCATCATGGCCGAACGCCTGAGGCGCAAGCGGCGCACGGGGCTGACGCATTTCGTCCGTGAGCTGACGAAGAACCTGTAGGGCAGCATTTTTTTCTTCTTCCCTCCCCCTTGTGGGGAGGGACCGAGGGTGGGGGTCCGCGAGTGCCGCCGCCAACCACCCCCCACCCCAACCCCTCCCCACGAGGGGGAGGGGCTAAGTAGTATGCAACTTATCCGTCCCCCGCCACCCTGCCAGCCGCGCGAAGCCCGCCACGTCCACCTGTTCGGCGCGCAGTTGCGGATCGATGCCCGCCGCGGCGAGCAGGGGCTCGGGCTCCGCCACCAGAGTCTTGAGGCTGGAGCGCAGCATCTTGCGGCGCTGGCCGAAGGCCGCGGCGGTAAGCCGCTGCAAATTGCCAAGATCGCAGACCGGTTCCGGCTTCAGGCGCGGAACAAATTGCACGATGCTTGAGGTCACCTTGGGCGGCGGTGTGAAGGCCGAGCGGTTGACGTCGAAGAGTTTCCTCGCCGCGCAGCGGTATTGGCAGAGCACCGAAAGGCGGCCATAATTCTTGCCGCCCGGCTTTGCCACGATGCGCATCGCCACTTCCTTCTGGAACATCAATGTCAGTGAGGAAAACCATGGCGGCCACGGGTCAGCCGTCATCCAGCCGGTGAGCAGCGGCGTGGCGATGTTATAGGGGAGATTGGCGGCAATCTTGACCGGCCCATCGGCGAGCCTGGGCCAGTCCACGGCAAGCGCGTCACCCGCGATGACGGTGAGCCTGCCGGGGTAGGCGGTGGCAATCTCCTCGAGCGCCGCGAGCGCCCGGTCATCGCGTTCGATGACTGTGAGCCGGGTTGCGCCCTCCAGCAACAGGGCCCGCGTCAAACCACCGGGGCCTGGGCCGATTTCGACAATGGTGAAGCCATCGAGGGGACTAGCGGCGCGGGCGATGCGGCGGGTGAGGTTGAGGTCGAAAAGGAAATTTTGCCCAAGACTCTTTTTGGCCGAAAGGCCGAAGCGGGCGATCACCTCGCGGAGCGGCGGAAGAGAAACGTCAGACACCGGACAATCCGGTTACGGGCGCGCGGCGTCCCACCTCAATTATTGCTGGGCATAGGTGCTGTTGCGGTACTCGACATAGACGGATGAGCGCGCTGTCTTGAGGTACTGCTCCTCGAGTCCGTCGTATTTCTGGTTGATCAGGGAACGCTGGACCTGTTCGCGGGTCGGCATCTTGAAATCGGGCTTGGGCGGCGACAGCTTGCGGATGCCGCAGAAGGCGATGAGCTGGATGCCGGTCTTGCCGCGCATGGGGCCGATGGCCCGGCCGGCACCCGCCTTGTCGAGCACCGCCTTCATCTGCTTGGGCAGCTTCGACCCGTCGGCATCGAAACGCTTGCCGATCTTCACGTTGAAGATGCCCTCGGCGGCGGCCCTGGCGTTGCCGCAGCCCTTGAAGCGCCTGGCAACCTCGGCGGCCTCGACGGCACGGGCCTGCAGCAGCATGGAATCATTGCCCTCGGCGGGCAGGTTTATTTCCATCAGCGAATAGACGGTGACGGGTTTCATGCGGGGATCGCGCATGATCTCGCTCATGCGGGCGCCGGCCTTGCCCTTGATCTCCGCGAACTTGGCGTCGACTTCCTGATCGGTCACCTTGACGTCGTTGCGGTACTTGCCTGCGATGATGCGGTTGAAACCGATCAGGGCGCCAACATAGGTATTGAATGCGGTGGCGCTGACGCCCTGGGCTTTCAGCCGGCCAAGCAACCCGTCGGGCGTGGCGTTCA
>JANPCA010000280.1:0-4951 GCA_031430715.1 Hyphomicrobiales bacterium
CCTCGCCTGCCTCGCAGGCCTGTGGTCCGAGCGCTCCGGCATCGTCGACATCGGGCTCGAGGGCAAGATGCTGGCCGCCGCCTTCATGGCCGCCTCCATGTCCGCCATCTTCGGGTCGGCCTGGATCGGGTTGATCTGCGCCATCCTCACCTCGGTTGGTTTCGCCCTGGTGCATGGTTACGCCGCCATCAACCAGCGCGGCAACCAGGTGGTCTCGGGTGTCGCCATCAACATGCTGGCGGCGGGGCTTGCTGTCGTGCTTGGCAACGAATGGTTCCGCGAAGGCGGGCGAACACCGGCCCTGCCGCCGGCGGGCCGCTTCATGCCCATCGAGATTCCGGGCGCTTCGGCCCTGCACGGCGTTCCGGTGCTTGGCGCTCTCGATAAAATATTCCTGTCGCATTCGATCCTCGCCTATGTGGCCTTCATCCTCGTGCCCATTTCCGCATGGGCGCTGTCGCGCACCCGCTTCGGCCTGCGCCTGCGCGCCGTGGGCGAGAACCCCCATGCCGTCGACACGGCGGGCATTTCGGTGGCGGCTTTGCGCTACCGCGCGGTGATCATCGCCGGGATTCTGTGCGGCATCGCCGGGGCTTTCATCTCGACCTCGCTGTCATCAAGCTTTGTGCGCGATATGACGGCGGGCACCGGCTTCATGGCGCTCGCCGCCCTGATCTTCGCCAATTGGCGGGCCTACCCGGCGCTCGGCGCCTGTCTGCTCTTCGGTTTCCTGCAGGCGAGCGGCACTTTCCTGCAGGGCAAGGAATTGCTGGGCGTTCAGATCCCGGTACAGTTCATCAACATGCTGCCCTATGTGCTGACGGTGGTACTGCTGGCGGGCTTCATCGGCAAATCGGTGCCACCCCGGGCCAGCGGACTGCCATACGTCAAGGACCGCTGACATGCGCGACCTGGTCGAGGCGGCCAAGGCCGCGAGACTCAATGCCCATGCGCCCTATTCGAAATTCCGCGTCGGCGCCGCGATGCGCGACGAACGGGGCCGGGTATTCGCGGGATGCAACATCGAAAACGCCGCCTACCCGCAAGGCTGGTGCGCCGAGCCTTCGGCCATCTCGGCCCTCATCATGGGCGGCGGCTCCCGCATCATGGAAGTTGCGGTCATGGGCAACGGCGACACCCTCTGCACCCCCTGCGGCGGCTGCCGCCAGAAGATCAGGGAATTCGCGGGCGGGGATGTCAAGATTCATTGCTGCACTGAAGACGGCGCGTTGATCCGCAGTTTCACGCTGGACGAATTGCTGCCCGCTTCCTTTGGGCCGGAGAATCTGCCGCCCGGATAAAACTTGCGAAGGTTTCGTAACTTCTGCATAATACGTAGCATGAATTACCATGAAAAGACTAAATCGCACGGTCCCTTCAGTACGGCCGATCTCGCGCGCAAGACCGGCGATGTCCTTCATGCCGCAACGCAAGGGCCGGTTGCCCTAACGAAGAACGGCAAGCGGCGCTTTATCTTGATGACCGCGGAGGTTTTCGACGCGATCAACCCTCAAAAATCCTACAGCGTCGGCGACATTCCGGAAGACGTTCTCGAATGGCTGCTTCCAGCACTTGATCGCGTCGCCAATGGCGAGGGCTATGACGGCTGAGGAACTCCAACTCGGTTCCGTCATTCACTATCCTTTTCGCTGGCGGCACCAGCTGGGCGGCATCCCGCACCCCAAGGACCGGCCTGCTTGCATCGTGTTGAAGCTGGAGGTTGGCGAGGGCCAAATCCTCTACGCCATCGCCGCAATTAGCGATAAGGAACCCTCGGAGATCCATGCCGCTGTGGAGATCCCCAGCCCGGAAAAACGGCTCGGTGGATTAGACCCTGACCGTACGGCGTTCGTCCAACTTGCCGAAATCAATACTGACAATGCCTACAATTCGTATACGATTAGGCGGCGCATGCCGGTGAAAGGCCGCTTCAGCGCGGGATTCGTGAAACGCATATCCGCCGCATTGGCCGATAACCTGCGCATGAAGAGAATCTTTTTGACCGACCGGACACACGAATGAGCAAGTACCTCAGGCAACGCTTAGGAACCATTGCCCCCAAAACCGCCATCATCCTCGGCTCCAGCCTCGGCCCCATCGCCGATGCGGTGGCCGATCCGCTGGTCATTCCGTATACGGAGCTTCCCGGTTTTCCCGTCCCGAAGATTTCGGGCCACGCGGGAAAGCTGGTCGCCGGCACCCTGGGCGGTGTCCAAGTGGCGGTGCTGGCGGGCCGCGCACATCCTTATGAAAGCGGCAATGCCGCCGTCATGCGGCCGGTCATCGAGATGCTGAAGAGCGCCGGCATCGAAACCCTGATCCTCACCAACGCGGCGGGATCTCTGAACCCCGCCATGCGCCCCGGCTCGATCATGCTGATCACCGATCACATCAATTATTCCGGCATGAACCCGCTGATCGGCCAGCATGGCGACGAGAATTTCGTGCCCATGACCGATGCCTATGATCCGGCGTTGCGCGCCCGCTTCCTGGCGGCGGCACTCAAGGAAAATATTCCCCTGCACCAGGGCGTCTATTGTTGGTACTCGGGGCCATCGTTCGAGACCCCCGCCGAAATCCGCATGTTTCAGGTGATCGGCGGCACGGCGGTCGGCATGTCGACGGCGCCCGAGTGCATTCTGGCGCGGCGCTTCGGCCTCAAGGTGGCGGGCCTGTCGGTCATCACCAACTTGGCGGCGGGCATCGAGGGCGCCTCGCCGAGCCACGCCGAAACCAAGAGCGAAGGGGCCAAGGCCGCGGGCCACATGCTGGCACTGCTCACTCGCTTCTTCGCTGGATAACACCATGCTGCCCCAGGAAATCATCCGGCGCAAACGCGATGGCCTGAGCCTCTCCCGCGATGACGTGAAGGATTTCATCAGTGGACTGACGAGTGGCGCCGTCTCCGAGGGCCAGGTGGCGGCCTTCGCCATGGCGGTCTTCTTCAAGGGCATGTCGCGCGAGGAAGCAGTAGGGCTGACGCTCGCCATGCGCGATTCCGGCACCGTGCTGAAGTGGGACCTGCCCGGCCCCGTGGTGGACAAGCATTCGAGCGGCGGCATCGGCGATAATCTCTCCCTCATGCTGGCCCCCATGTTGGCGGCCTGCGGGCTTTATGTGCCGATGATTTCCGGCCGCGGTCTCGGCCACACCGGCGGCACCCTCGACAAGCTCGACTCGATACCAGGCTATCAGACCCAACCCGGTCTCGAGCTGTTTAGAAAAGTAACGCGAGAGGCCGGCTGCGCCATCATCGGCCAAACCGCCGATCTGGCGCCCGCCGACAAGCGCCTCTATGGCATCCGCGACGTGACCGCGACGGTCGAGTCGATCCCGCTCATCACCGCCTCGATCCTATCGAAGAAGCTCGCCGCGGGACTGGAACATCTGGTGCTCGATGTGAAGATGGGCTCCGGCGCTTTCATGTCCACCATGGAAGAGGCGCGAGGCCTCGCCGAAAGTCTGGTGGCCGTCGCCAATGGCGCTGGCCTCAAGACCACGGCATTGATCACCGATATGGATGAACCGCTCGCCCTTTGCGCTGGCAACGCCATCGAAGTGGCCCACGCGGCGCGCTTTCTCTTGGGCCAGACCATCAACCGCCGCGTCAGCGAAATCACCCTGGCATTGGGCGCCGAACTTTTGGTCAGTGCCGGGATTGACGCCACCGCTGATGCCGCCCGCACGCGCCTGCAAGCGGCGCTTGACTCAGGCGCTGCCGCCGAACGCTTCGACAGGATGGTCCGTCTGCTGGGCGGTCCTTCGGATTTCCTCCGCAACCATGAAAAGCATCTGCGGCAGCCTCCCATCATCCGTCCCGTCTATGCCGATGACGAGGGTGCCGTAACTTCCATCCGCACCCGGGAGCTTGGTGTCGCGGTGATCGAATTGGGCGGCGGCCGCCGGGTTGCGGCGGACAAGATCGATCATCGTGTCGGGCTGTCAAGTCTGCTGGGCAAGGGCGCTCGTGCCGATTCCTCGACGCCGCTCTGCTTGGTCCATGCCGCCGATGAGGTATCCTTCGAGGGAGCCGCGGCCATCGTCAAGGCCGTCTACGTCCTCGGCGATGCGCCAACGAAAAGTCCGACCATCCTCGCCCGCATCGGAGGCTGAACTTGAGCGGAACACCAAGACCCCTGTCCCTAATTCCGTCATTCCGGCGAAAGCCGGAACCCAGCTATCGCCAAAGCTGGACCCCGGCTTTCGCCGGGGTGACGGGAAGAGGGGAAGGAGGCTGAGTTTGCCCCGCGCTATCCTTTTCATCCTCGACTCTTTCGGTATCGGCGGGGCCGCCGATGCCGCCGCCTTCGACGATGAAGGCGCCAACACGCTTGGTCATATCTGCGATCGCATGGCGCTGCACGTACCGCATATGGCCTCGCTTGGATTGGGGCTTGCTGCCGAGGGCTCCTCCGGCCGCAACCCGCTAGCCGAAGCCAAGCTCATCGGCCAGTATGGCCATGCCTCGGAAGTCTCGCGCGGCAAGGACACCATCACCGGGCATTGGGAAATCGCCGGCGTGCCGCTGGCCTTCGACTGGGGCTATTTTCCGCATACCATCCCGGCCTTTCCGGAGGCGTTCATCCGCACACTGATCGAACGCTGCAAGCTTCCCGGGCTGCTGGCGCTCCGCCACGCCTCGGGCACGCAGGTGATCGAGGATTATGGCGAGGAACACGTGGCGAGTGGCAAACCCATAATCTACACCAGCGCCGACAGCGTCATCCAGATCGCCGCGCACGAGGCGCATTTCGGGCTTCAGCGCCTCTATGAGGTCTGCCAGGTGGCGCGCGAATTGTCATACCCGATGAATATCGGCCGGGTCATCGCCCGGCCCTTCCTGGGTGAAACCGCCAACACCTTCACCCGCACCGGCCACCGCAAGGACTATGCCGTCAAGCCGCCCGCGCCGACCCTTCTCGACGAATTGACCAGGGCCCAGCGCCAGGTG
>JANPCA010000281.1:0-4622 GCA_031430715.1 Hyphomicrobiales bacterium
GGAACAGGGGCGCCAATGCGGAATTCACCGCCATCAGATCGAAATCAGGAGACGGCCAGGAATTCTGCGAGCGCGCCACGAGGCCGTCCGTCAGATCGGTCATGGTGGCGGGAATGTTGGGCTCGGTGCGGGCGCCTTCGCCCAGCGTGAAGAGCGCGTTCGGCTCTTCGATGCCGGCCGAGAAGAGCCCACGCGGGCGGTGATATTTGAAGCTGCGGGCGATCAGGGTCTTGTTATTGGCAAGCAAGGCCGAGGCCAATGTGTCACCGGAATAGCCGTGCAACGGCTTGCCATCGAAGCGCGCAGTGATCGGTATGCCGCGGTCGATGCGGCCACCAGATGGGAGACGGCGGAAAGCGGTCATCGACGCAGTCCTTCAAGCCCCTCCCCCTCGTGGGGAGGGGTTGGGGTGGGGGGTGGTTGGCAACGGGACTCGCGGCCCCCCACCCCCCGCCGCTTCGCGGCGCTCGCAAGAACTCGCCCCTCCCCACAAGGGGGAGGGAAACTAAACAAATTTGGTGCGCGGATCATTCCAACTTACCCACCTCATTCGTCGCCGTATCGCGGTTCAGCTTGAACCAGCGGCGGCAGCCCAGAACGTGCTGCCAATATTCGTCATGGGGCCCTTTCGGATTGCCGAACACAAAGACGTAGTCGTGCCATTCCTTCAAATCGCCGAGCCCATGGGCGGGGCGCTGCTTCGTTGCATCGCCGCCATAGCGGAATTCGGAATAGTCGCGTGGCCCACAATGGGGACAGGGAATGATCATTGCTTGTAGGTCCAGTTGCCGAGGCCGTGCTCGTCGAGTTCGCGGCCCTTCTCGAAACGGTCGAGCGCGAAGCAGCGGTTCAATTCGTGTTCCGCGTCATGGGCGATGGTGTGGGCATAGGTGAAGCCGCTCGCCGGCGTCGCCTTGAAGCCCTGGTAACACCAACCGCCGTTCAAGTAGAGGTTCCTGACCGGCGTGCGGCAGATGAAGGGGCTGCCGTCGGGCGTCATGTCCATGATGCCGCCCCAGTGGCGCAACAGGCGCAACCTCGAGATGAAGGGCATGAGTGACACGGCGCATTCGGCCACGGCTTGAATTTTGGGGAATTGGCCGCGCTGGGTATAGGTGTTGAAGCCGTCGATGTGGCCGCCGAACACAAGACCGCCCTTGTCGGATTGCGACAGGTAGAAAAGCTCGGCCCCCCAAGACACCACATGATGCACGATGGGCTTGATCGGCTCGGTGACGAAGGCCTGCAGAATGTGGCTTTCGACGGGGAGCTTCAGGCCCGCCATCTTCGCCACATGGGAGGTGTGACCGGCGACCGCGATCCCCACCTTGCCGGCATTGATGCGGCCGCGCGAAGTTTCGATGCCGGTCACTCTTTCGCCATCCATCACGAAGCCCGTCACTTCGCAATTCTCGATGATATCGACGCCCAGGCCGCTGGCGGCACGGGCATAACCCCAGGCGACGGCATCGTGGCGTACCGTCCCGGCGCGCTGCTGCAAGACGGCGCCATGGATCGGCCAGCGCGCCTCCTTGGAATAGTCGAGGTAGGGCAAGAGCCTCATCACCTCACCGCGGTCCAGCAATTCGGCGTCGATACCGTTCAAGCGCATGATATTGCCACGCCGTGCGAAGCTGTCGAGTTGCGACGGACTTACCGCCAGCACGACCTGGCCGCGCTGGGACACCATGCAGTTGAAGTTCAATTCGTGGCTCAGGCCCTCCCACAGCTTCAGCGAATGCTCGAAGAAAGCGGTGTTGCCGCCGATCATGTAGTTGGAGCGGATCAGCGTGGTGTTGCGCCCGACGTTGCCGGAGCCGATGTAGCTCTTCTCGATCACCGCGACGTTGCGGATGCCGTGGTATTTCGCCAGATAATAGGCGGTGGCCAGCCCGTGCCCGCCACCGCCGATGATCACCACGTCATAGGAGGGCTTGGGATCGGGCGAGCCCCAAGCGCGCTCCCAGGCCAGATCGGGCTGCAGGGCATGGCGGGCGAGAGCGAATGCGGAATAGTGTTTTGACACGATTGCCCGTTGCTATCAGATGTCACCTCAACCCGGCAAGGTGCGGAAAATTCACGCCCGGCGGCGCTCGGCCCATTCCGTCAAGACAAAGGCCATGAGACCCAAGATGGTGAAGCCCGCCGCCAGCGGAATGACCGTGCCGTTATAGAGCTGGCCGAAGAATGTGCCGGTCAGAATGGCCAAGAGCGATGACAATGCGCCCGAAATGGCAGCCGCCATACCGGCAATGCGGCCCATGGGCTCAAGCGCCAAGGCGTTATAGTTGCCGAAGAGGATGCCGCAGCAGAAGAAGTTCGAGAACAGGTAGAGGCCCAGCAGCCAGAGTGGCGGATGGCCATGCAGGACCAGGGCCACCAATAGAAACACCGCCGACAGCGCGATGGTGCCCTTCAGCGCCCATTTCGACAGGTTGCGCATGCCGAAGCGCATGACCAGCTTGGCGTTGAGGATCATGGCAAAAGCGATGGCGACCGCGAAGACGCCGAACCACATGGCGAAATAATCGCCCTGGCCATATTGCTCGGCGAAAATCTGCTGCGATGTGCCGAGATAGCAGATGAAGCTGCCAAAGACGCAGCCCGTCGCAAAGGTATAGCCCATGGCGACCGGATGGCGCAGCACCTGGCCGCCGGATGAGGCCAGTGCCGTCAGCGACAGCGGGCTGCGGCGTTCGCGCGGCAAGGTCTCGGGCTGGCGCCGCCAGAGCCAGACGGCGGCAATCAAGGCCATCACCAGGAACCCTAGGAAGATCACCCGCCAACTGGCCACGAACAGCACCAATTGTCCGATCGAGGGGGCGAGGATCGGCACCAGCATGAACACCGTCATCACGAAGGACATGACCTTGGCCATGGCCGCACCGGCATTGCCGTCGCGCACCATGGCAATCGACACGATGCGCGGCGAGGCGGCGCCAAATCCTTGAATGAAGCGGCCGATGAGCATCATGGGTAGACTCGTTGAGAACAGGCAGAGGAGTGCTCCCACCACATAGAGCGCCAGACCCGCGTAGATGGCGGGCTTGCGCCCGATCGAGTCGGACCAGGGCCCATAGATCAAGGTGCCCAGTGTCATGCCGCCGAAGAAGACGGTGATGATGTACTGGCGGCTGTTGGGATCGGTGGCGCCCAATTCGCTGGCAATGCTACCGATGGCGGGCAGCATGGTATCGATCGACATCGCCACCATGGCGTTGAGGAGTGCCACGAGGACGATGAATTCGAAGCTGCCCTGTTTCGATTGCGCTATCATGGGCGCAGCCTTTAGCGGCTCTTGCCGTTCCGCGCGAGTGCGCTAGAAGATGGCTGCCATGCGCATTGATGCCGCCCGCCGCTCCGTCTCGCTCGATCCCTGCGATCCCGCGTTCTACAACGATCCCTATCCTTTCTACGCTGATATCCGTAGCAGCACGCCGGTGTTCAAGTGGGAGGAATATGGCTATTGGTGTTTCTCGCGACATGACGATGTGAACGCGCTGCTGCGCGACCGGCGCTTCGGCAGGCAGATATTACATGTGGCGAGCCGCGAGGAACTGGGGCTGGCGGAAACGCCGGAACATCTGAATCCCTTCTATGCCTTCGAACAGCACTCATTACTGGAACTTGAGCCACCAGTTCACACGCGGCTGCGGGGCCTCGTCACCCGCTCGTTCCTGTCGCGCCAGGTGGAGCGGCTGCGGCCGGCAATCACGAGTCTTTGCAATGGCTTGGTCGACAGGCTTGAAGGAAAGCATGAAGCCGATGTGCTGGCCGATTTCGCAACGCCCATTCCGGTCATCGTGATCTGCGATCTGCTGGGCGTGCCGTCCGAAATGGCGCAGCGATTGTTGTCGTGGTCGCACGGCATGGTGGCGATGTACCAGGCGCGGCGCGATCGGGTGATCGAGGATGCGGCGGTCAAGGCCACGGTGGAATTCAGCGATTTCATGCGCGGTTATATCGGCCTGCGCCGCAAGGATCCGCGCGGCGATCTTCTGTCGGAACTGATCCGCGCCGAAGAACAGGGTAGCAAGCTCAGCGAGGATGAGTTGGTCACCACAGCGATCCTGCTTTTGAATGCCGGACATGAGGCGACGGTGCATGCCATCGGCAATGGCATCAAGTGCCTGCTCGAACAGGGTATCCACAGCGGCATCGGCGAAGGTCACATCGAGGAGACATTGCGTTTCGATGCGCCGCTGCATCTGTTCACGCGCTATGCGCTGGAGGATATCGACTATGCCGGCATCAGGTTCCGCAAAGGCGAGACGGTGGGGTTGATGCTGGGCGCCGCCAATCGCGATCCGGCGCGCTTTGCCGAGCCCGATCGATTCGCGCCGGCGCGCGATCCCAATCCCCATGTCAGCTTCGGCGCCGGTATCCATTTTTGTATCGGCGCGCCGCTGGCCAGGCTCGAAATGCAGATTGCCCTGCCGCTGCTGTTCGAGCGGCTGCCGAAGATGCGGTTGGCAGAGGCGCCGATTTATAAGAATGCGTATCATTTCCACGGGCTGGAAAGGTTGCGTGTAAGCTATTGAACGCGGCGCCCGTGGCTCGGCCCCTCACCTGATCGCGTGCCGCGATCTTCCTCTCCCGCAAGCGGGAGAAGTTGGCATCTT
>JANPCA010000282.1:0-10491 GCA_031430715.1 Hyphomicrobiales bacterium
AGTCCACTGAATTTCACCATGCCGCACCTCTAGCTGTTTTCAGGCCGACAACGCCCCGGAGTGGAATTTGTTCCATCACAAGGTGCTGATGGAATCTGAGGTTCAGCCGGGTCCAGGACGGCGCGGAACCAATTGAAACAAGGCGCGTTCCACCATCACGTGTCCAGTGCGGCACATCGCGAAACATTCAACAGGTGGAGAACAAAACGATGAAGCATTATCCAACGATTGCAATTGCGTTGCTCGGGCTCTCGGCTCTGGCGCATCCGGTGTTCGCACAGTCGGCGGCGGGTGCCGATCCGGCCTGCATCATCAAGAATGCCGATGGGATAGAAACGGTCGACAACGTCAAATGTCCGGATGGCCTGAAGCCCGCGGCCAGTGCCACGGGCACCGATACCACCGCGGCGCCGGTGACCGATGCCACCACGACGCAAAGCACCACCGCACCGGCAGCGGAAGCCATCAAGAGCGCCGTGATCGTTCCGCCGGAGGCACTCTCCAACACCAGGGTCATGACGGCGAGCGACTTCATCGGCAAGCGCGTGTTCACGGCGGGTGGCGAGGATATCGGCGAAGTGAACGACCTCATCGTGACCGATAATGGCGCGGTGCAGGCGGTGATCCTCGGCGTCGGCGGATTCCTTGGGATTGGCGAAAAGGACGTGGCCGTCGCCATGAACGCCATCGAAATGCAGCCGGATGGCAACAACGTGAAGCTCGTGGTCGCGGCCTCGAAGGATGAGCTCAACAGCGCGCCGAGCTATGACCGGACCAAGCGTACTTATACCAACTAAGGAAAATGCCCCGGCCGCTGATAGCGGCTGGGGCACGCCGTGGAACCAAATACAGGCGAAACCGTTAGTTCGATGTGGCGGGCGGAGCATAGCGCCCATCGCAGGATCAGAATATTTCACAAGGAGAAGGCAGATGAACAAGCAAGTCCCGGACAATCAATCCAACAAGGACAATGGCCGCCGTGGTTTCGGCGATCCGGAGCCCGCCGGTTTCGTGGCGGCCGCCACCCGGACGGCCCATGACGCGGTCGATCAGATCGGCAGTTCCGCGCAGAATGTTTCGGAGCAGATCTCGAGCAGCGTCGATCAGGTGGCCAGGAGCGGCAAGGATGCCGTGCATGCGGCGGCGGAGCGGGCGAGTTCCGTCACTTCGAGTCTCGAATCCTTCGGCCGCTCCAATCCGCTCGCCGCCATGGGCGCGGCCGTGCTGGTCGGCATCGTTCTCGGCATGTGGCGCGGTGGGCGTGCGTGATGCCGAGGCGCTTGCTGCAATGGTTCGGAATTGATCTCGATGGCGCACTCAATTCCGTCGAGTATCGCGCCGGCGTGTGGAAACAGCGGGCGTTGTCCGAGGTCAAGGCGGAAGCGGCGGATATTGGTACCAGGGTGGGCTTGTTCGCCGCCGCCGGCCTGCTCGGAATGGCCGCTCTGCTTGGATTGGCGGTGGCGGCGATTTACCTTCTGGTTCCCTTGACGGGGCAGGTCGGAGCCTGGGCAATCGCCGGTGTCAGCCTTGCGCTGATTGCAAGTGTGCTGGCTGCCATCGCACTTCGCGACAAAAGCGTTGAGCCGCAGCCGATTATTGCATCTCCGCCACCACCGCGGCGTCCAGCGGAGACTGGGCCTGCTTCGGCAAGTGCCCCAAGCTTCGCCGGGTCCAACCCTGCGCGGGATGTCCTTCGCAAACCCCTGGCCCTGATATTGGCTTCGGCACTCAACTGGCCGCCGGCGACGGGCACACGGCTGGATGAGCCGCTCATGAATTTGGGCCGCCGGGCCGGACAAAACAGCGATGGCGTGATCGAGGAGGCGGAAGACATCATGCGCCATGGCACGCGCGCAACGATCTTCGGCATTTTGGGAGCAGCCGCCGCCGTCGGATTTCTGATGGCGCGCAACCGTCCTTCCCAGAGGACTTGATCGCCTGGAAGGGGTCAAGGCCTGGCTTGCGCAAGGCCTTCGAACAGAAGCGCCACCGCTTCGGCACCGGGATCGGCAACGCCCACGAGATTGAGGGCGGAGACGTAAGTGGCGCGGCCGGCCTTGGCCCGCTGCATCTGGGCCGTGGCGATGGCTCCCTCACGGGCTGCAGCCGCGGCACTTGCCAGCGGTTTTCCAGCAACCAGGGCGGCAAGGGCCGGTGAGAGCGCGTCGATCATGGTCCGGTCGCCTGGGTTTGCGCCACCATATTCCATCATCTTTTTCAGGCCGGACTGCAATGCCTCCACCCAGGTCTTGCCTTCCGAGGCCGCCGTTCCCGCCGCCGCGAAGAGGATGGCGAGCAGCACGCCGCTGGAGCCGCCCATGGTCTTGCTCAAGGTTTCGCTGACGGCGGTGAAGAATTGATCGGGCTTGGCCAGCGGCAGTCCCGGCAGTGCCGCCTTGAGGCTCCGCGCCGCTCCAGCCATGGTCGAACCCGTGTCGCCGTCGCCGATCCTGCCGTCCAGCGTATTGAGTGCCGCTTCATTGGCGATGAGGCAATCGCAGGCGGTTTCGATTATGGCTTGCAACGCGCCATTGCGGCTGGGTTTCGCCTTGCTGCGGCCCGATATCCTGGCCAGCTTTACCAGTTTGGGTTTGGCGTTGGGCCAGGCACCGGGCCAGGCCTGGGGACCAACGGGCGCCACAAGCGCCGTCTCGAAATCCGCCGTCAAGGGCAGCAGGCTGGCTGAAAGCCCGTGCATGTCAAGCGAAGTCATAAGGGGGGCGGGGCCGACCACCAGCTTGATCTTTTTGCCATGGGGGCCGGAGAGCAATTCATTGGCGATCACGCCCATTTCCAGTGGCGTGGCAGAGCCCAGATTGTTGAGAAGAAGGGCATAGCCGCGGGCCTTGCCAATCTTTTCGAACAAGCGCTCCGACAGGATCGCCGCCGTCTGCCTGGCGCCCGCGAAATCGATCAGTTCGACGCCCGGTTCGCCATGGATGCCGAGGCCCAGTTCCGCCTTGCCATCGGGCACGCGGTCTTCGGCAGCGGAGCCCGGGACGGTGCAGGAACTGAGCGAAATGCCGAGCGAGACCACCGACTGGGCCACCTTGCGGGCAATGGCCGCGACCTCGCTCAAATTCTTGCCCTTGGCGGCATGGTAACCGGCGATCTTGTGGACGAAGAGGGTGCCCGCCACGCCGCGCGGCTGGTTTATGTCCGGCAGGGCGATGTCGTCGGCGACCGTCACCACCTCGACGCGTTTGCCGAGCGCGCGGGCCTTCTCGGCGGCGAGGCCGAAATTGAGCCGGTCGCCGGTGTAGTTCTTGACGATCAAGAGGCAGCCAGCCTTGCCGGTCACCGCCATGATCCCGGCCAAGACCGCATCGACGCTGGGGGACGCGAAGACTTCGCCGCAGACAGCGGCGGTCAGCATGCCCTTGCCGACGAAGCCCGCATGGGCCGGTTCATGGCCGGAACCGCCGCCCGAAATGAGGGCGACCCGCGAGGCGCTGTGATCGGTGCGCAGCACCACCTTGATGTCGGGGAAGCCGTCGAGCCGCGCCAGCCCGGAGTTTCCAGAAACGCGCAGCGCTCCGTCGATTGCCTCGGTGACGAGATTTTCCTTGGCGTTGATAAACTGCGCCATGCCGCTTTCCCCGTGTTGCCGTTGAACCCGCTGCCGGCGTTGTTAACGGCTAAGGCCATTTCCGGCAAGGGCGCATCCCGGCAGCGCAAGCCAGATGCCGGCTGAACGCGCATTGACGAAGCCATTGCTGCTGATAACGTCATGGCGCTGCATGGGTGGAGACGTCAGGCGATGAATGTGGAACTCAAACCGGGCAATTACCGCAACGATTCCATCTTGCTGGGATTCAGCGATCTGAAGCGCCTGAAGACGGAGCGGCCGCTGGTCTTCGAGAAGGGCCGCGGCATCTTCATCTTCGACGAGAATGGCAAGGACTATATCGAAGCGGTTTCGTGCTTCTATTGCGTGTCGCTGGGCTTCAGCGAGGAGCGCCTGGCGGAAGCCGCCTATAAGCAGATGAAACTGCTGCCGATGTATTCCTCCGCCATTCACCGCACCGTCCCCGCCGTCATGGAGCTGACCGAGCGCCTGGCGGCGCTGTCGCCGGTCAAGACTCCGCGCATCTATTTCTCGACGACGGGATCGGAAGCCAATGACCACCTGATGAAGTTCATGTGGTACGGCAATGGCTTTGCCGGCGAGCCCGAGCGCCGCAAAATCATCTCGCGCAAGGCCAGTTATCATGGCTCGACGATTGCCACCTGTGCGCTGGGCGGTTCGCAGGAGTTGCATGAGAGTTTCGGCATTCCCATGGGCTATTCGCTCCAGGTGAGCCATCCGAGCTGGCCCAATGGCGCGTTGCCCGGCGAGGACGAGGAGGCCTTCACGGACCGGCTGGCGGAGGAACTGGAACGGACCATCATCGAGGCCGGGCCTGAAACCATCGGTGCCATGATTGCCGAGCCGGTGTCGGTATCGGCGGGCATGTTCCCGCCGCCCGCCAGTTACTTTCCAAAAATAACCAGGGTGCTTAAGTCATACGGCATCCAGCTGTTCATCGACGAGGTGGTGACGGGTTTCGGCCGCGCGGGCCGCATGTGGGCGACCGAGGTCATGGGCCTTGAACCCGATTGCATGACTTGCGCCAAGGGTATTTCCTCGGCCTATATGCCGATCGCCGGCATCATCATGGGCGAGGAATTCAACCGCCGCCTCGACATCGGCAACGAGGCCAAGGGCTGGTTCGCCCATGGTGCAACACACCACGCCCATGTGGTCTCGGCCGCCGTGGCACTCGAAGTGCTCAACATCTTCGAGGAGCGCGATATCCTGGGCCACGTGCGCGCCATGATGCCGCGCTGGAACCGGATGCTGGACAGCCTGCTCGATCATCCGCTGGTCATCGGCAACCGCAAGTGGGGCCTCACGGGCGCCGTCGAAGTTGTCTATCCGGGCGAGGGCCGGGCCGGTGCCGCCGGCAGCCTGAAAGTGGGCGGCGTGGTCAAGGATGTCTACGAGGCGGGCCTCGCCGAGGGTGTCATCGTGCGCCCGCTGGCCGGCTGTTTCGTCATGGCGCCGCCGCTCATCATCACGGAAACCGAAATCACCGAGCTGGGGCGGCGGCTGCGCGCCGCCCTTGACCGCGCTCTCGCCGCCCAGCCCAAACAATAGGACCAGATGATGCGTAACGTGCTTGGAATCGACGTCGGCGGCACCTTCACCGACTTCGTGGCCTATGACCCGCGCACAAGGCAGGTCAAGGTCTGGAAGGAACTCTCCACCCCGCAGGATCCGGTGACCGGCATTCTCGAAGGGTTGGCCCAGCACGCGGACGTGCCCGGTATCGATAATCTGCGCGTCGGGACGACGGTCGCCACAAACGCACTGCTCGAACGCAAAGGCGCCACCGTTGCTTATGTAACGACCCGGGGTTTCCGCGATGTGCCCTTCATCCAGCGCGGCAACCGCAAGGCCCACTACGACATGAGCTGGGTGAAGCCCAAGCCCCTGGTGAAGCGCCGGCATTGCTTTGAGCTGAACGAGCGCATCGACGCCTATGGCAACGTCGTGACGCCGCTCGACGATGCCGAGGTCCATCGCGTGGCCGCCGGGATTCGCGCCATGCCGGAGATACAGGCGGTGGCCGTCTGCCTGCTGTTTTCTTATCTCAACCCAACCCACGAATTGCGGGTGCGCGATATTCTCAGCTCCGAACTCCCCGATCTGGCCCTTTCGATTTCCTATCATGTGCTGCCCAAATGGAAGGAGTACGAGCGCGCCTCGACGACGATTGCCGATGCCTATCTGAAACCCGTGGTCGGCAAGCAGCTCAAGATGATGCGCGGCCGCCTCGATGGAGCACAGGTGCATGCGCCGGCCGTCATCATCAAGTCGAACGGCGGCGAGATGACTCTTGATGCTGCTTCGGAGGCACCGGCCCAGATGGTGCTGTCCGGGCCGACGGGCGGCGTGATCGCCAGCCGCTATGTGACCGAACAATTGAACATCAGCCACCTCGTCACCATCGACATGGGCGGCACCTCGACCGACGTCTCGACCGTCATCAACAAGAAGGAAAGCTTCACCACGGCCTTCGAGATCGAGTGGGGCGTTCCCATTCAGGTGCCGATGATCGACATCCGAACCATAGGTGCGGGCGGTGGTTCCATCGCCTGGATCGACAAGGGCGGCATGATGCGGGTCGGCCCCCAGAGTGCCGGTGCCAATCCGGGGCCCGCGTGTTATGGCCGGGGCGGCACCAACGCCACGGTGACCGATGCCAATTTGGCTCTGGGCCGCATCAATCCAAATAACTTCCTGGGCGGGCGCATGAAGCTCGATGTGGCGGCGGCCCGCGCGGCGCTGGGCACCATTGCCGCCGGGCTTGGCCAGACGGTTGAGGCCACGGCGCTCGCCATCGCGCGCATCGTCGACAACAACATGGTGGGGGCGCTGCGCTCGGTGCTGATCGAGCGCGGCTTCGACCCGCGCGATTTCACGCTCTGCACCTTCGGTGGCGCCACACCGCTGCATGTCAGCGCGCTGATGCGCGAGATGGGAATTCCGCGCGCCATCGTGCCGGTTCACCCCGCGCAATTCTCGGCCTATGGCTTCATCATGACCAACGCGCGCGTCGACCGGCAGCGCACCACGCAATTCATCTCGACGAAGTTCGACGCGGCGCGTGCCAACGCCATCATGACGGACCTGGTGTCGGAGAGCCTCGCCGAACTCAAATCCCAGGGCTACGAAAAGGCCATCGAGATCCACCGCGCCCTTGAATTGCGCTACCTCGGCCAGAACTACGAACTCGAACTGCCGCTGAAGATCGACACCTTCACGGATGCCAATATCGAGACGATCTGGACGAATTTCCACAAGACCCACAAGACCCGTTTCGGCTTCTCGACACCGGGCGAGATTATCGAGATCGTCAACTTCACCGTGACGGCGGTGGCCCGCACGGCGAAACCAGCGCTCACCAAGTTGAAGTCAAGTACGGCGAAACCAAAACCCATCGAGAAGCGCAAGGTGTGGTTCATCGGCGGCGCGCAGGAGGTGCCGGTCTATGACCGCGCAACGCTGCTCGCCGGCCAGGTCATCAAGGGCCCCGCCCTCATCGAGGAGGCGGCCTCCGTCACCGTGCTGGAGCCCGGCTACCATCTTAAAGTTCACCCCCAGGGCCACATGCTCATCGATCGAGGCAAGTAGACCATGCGCTTTTCCAGTAACGGCTATTACATCGAGAAATACATCAAGTGCTGCAATTGCGGCATGTTGATCTATGGGGCAGGCCAGAAGCATGACGTTGCGGGCAAGATGCAGCTTTTCTGCTCGGACTGGTGTGCCGAATGGGCAACGCTTCGCGCCGAACATGACGGCTACTTTCAGCTCAAGATCGTGCAGCCGAAGCTTCCCGTCGAGAAGGCCATGAAGCGTGGCCGCAAGCGCAAATCGAAACCCGACATGGTGATGATGAACATTCTCGATTCGACCATGGTGTCGATCTGCCGCGAGATGGGCATTCTTCTGATGAAGACGTCCTACTCGACGATCTTCAACGAAGGCCTCGATTTCACCTGCGCGCTGGCCGATGCCAAGGGCGACATGATCGCCTGCGCCGAATTCTGCCCGACAATGATCGGCGGCATGCCGCTGCTGATCAAGACCTGCGCCCAGGAAATTCCCTTCGACACGCTGGAAGAGGGTGACATCATCCTCCACAACGATCCCTATCGCGGCGGCTTGCATTGCCCGGAACACACATTCTTCAAGCCGTTCTTCGTGGACAAGAAGCTGGTGGGTTTTGCCGTGTGCATTGGGCATATCGCGGAGATCGGCGGCATGGTGCCAGGCGCCTTCTGCGGCGAGGCCACCGAGATTTTCCATGAGGGCATGCGCGTGCCGCCGGTCAAAATCCGCAAAGCCGGCAAGGATGTGGACGAGGTGTGGAAACTGCTGCTCGCCAATACCCGCACGCCCCGGCAGAATTTCGGCGACCTCTCGGCGATGATCGGCTGTGTCGACCTGGGCGTCTCCCGCATCACCGAGATCATCGCCAAGTATGGCAAGGACATTTTCACGGACACCTGCGAAGATCTGATGGATTACGCCGAACGCCGCATGCGCGCCGAACTCTCGGCCTTCAAGGACGGCAAGTACGGATTTTCCGACATCGTCGAGAACGACGGCATCGAGCGCAAGCCCTATACGGTGGCGATTGATATGTACGTGCAGGGCGACGAGGTGGTGGCGGACTATTGGCGCTCCAGCCGCCAAGCCAAGGGGCCGATCAATGCGACACTCGGCGTCGCCACGGGTGCGGTCTACAACGGCTTGCTGCACATCACCGATCCGTCGATCCCCAAGAACTCGGGCGCCTTCCGTCCCATCCGCGTCGTGTCGCCGCCGGGCCGCGTCACCAATGTCGACTATCCCGGACCCTTGGTGGCGGGCAATACCGAGACCCATCCGCGCCTTGCCAATATCACCATCGGTGCCATGGGGGCTTGCGTGCCTGAGCGCGTCATGGCGTCGGAAAGCTGCACCGGCACCAACTTCGTGTTCGGCGGCAACCATCCCGACTACGACGAATATTTTGCGTGTTATGACATCATGTCCGGCGGCTGGGGCGGGCGCTTCGGCCACGACGGCAATGACTGTGTCATCGCCATCAACGGCAATTGCCGCTTCAATCCCACGGAAGTTTTCGAAACGCGTTTTCCCTTCCGCGTCGAGAATTGCGAGATGGTGCCGGACTCAGGCGGCGCCGGAAAATGGCGTGGCGGACTGGGGTATACGCGCACGCTGCTGGCCACGGCGGTGCCGATCACCGGCAGCCAGTGCAGCGACCGGCACGAGGTGAAGCCCTGGCCGATCTTCGGCGGCGAGCCCGGCGGCAATGGCGGCACCCAGATCATGAAGCATGGCACGGGTGAGTGGAAAACCGTGCGCGAGCTCTATGGAAAGGTCTCGACCAGCAAATACGCCAACATCACCCTCGAACCCGGCGACCGCATCCGCCTCACCACACCGGGCGGCGGCGGTTATGGCGACCCGGCCGGGCGCGATGCGGCGGCAATCGCGGAGGATATCGCGGAAGGTTATGTTTCAGCCGAAGCAGCGCAGCGGTCATATGGAGCGGATGACGGTGCCAACTAAAACCTACGCCAACTTACGCAGCGCGCGCTGGTTTGCGCCCGATGATTTCCGTTCCTTCGGCCACCGCTCGCGGGCCATGCAGATGGGGCTTGGCCCCGCCGACTGGGAGGGGAAACCGGTCGTTGCCATTCTCAACACCTGGTCGGACGCCAACCCCTGCCACATGCATTTTAAGCAGCGTGTCGAGGAGGTGAAGAAGGGCGTTTATCAGGCGGGCGGCTATCCCATGGAACTGCCCGCCCTGTCGCTGTCCGAAACCTACGTGAAGCCCACCACCATGCTCTACCGCAACATGCTGGCGATGGAGGTTGAGGAGCTCTTGCGCTCGCATCCCGCCGACGGTGCCGTGCTGATGGGCGGCTGCGACAAGACCACGCCGGGGCTGGTCATGGGTGCCGTGTCGGCCGGCTATCCCTTCATCTACCTGCCGGCTGGCCCCATGCTGCGCGGCAACTATAAGGGCGAGGCGCTGGGCTCCGGGTCCGATGCCTTCAAATATTGGGACGAGCGCCGGGCCGGCACCATCGGCAAGGAACAGTGGACCGGTGTGGAGGCTGGTATCGCGCGCTCCTATGGTCATTGCATGACCATGGGCACGGCCAGCACCATGACGGCTATCGCGGAGGCCATGGGCCTGTGCCTGCCGGGTGCGAGTTCCATTCCCGCCGCTGACGCCAATCACCAGCGCATGAGTGCGGCGTGCGGCCGGCGCATCGTCGAAATGATCTGGGAGGATCTGACGCCCAACCAGATCATCACGGCGAAGTCAGTCGAGAATGCCGTCACCGTGGCCATGGCGACGGGCTGTTCCACCAATGCCGTCATCCACCTCATCGCCATGGCCAGGCGCGCCGGTGTCGGCCTGACGCTTGCCGATCTCGACGCCAAGAGCCGGACGACACCGGTCATCGCCAACATCCGTCCTTCCGGCAAGACCTATCTCATGGAGGATTTCTACTATGCCGGGGGCTTGCGGGCGCTGATGGAGCGGCTCGGCGGCAAATTGCACCGGGATTGCATTACCGTCACCGGCAAGTCGCTGGGCGAGGGGCTTCAAGGTGCCGAAGTCCACAATGACGATGTCATCCGTCCGCTGAACAATCCGATCTATCACGAGGGCTCGCTAGCATTGCTTAAGGGCAATCTTGCGCCGTCGGGCGCTGTCATCAAGCCCGCCGCCTGTGATCCGAAGTTCCATGTCCATCAAGGTCCGGCCATGGTGTTCAACAACTATGCCGATCTGAAACTGGCACTCGACGACGAGAACCTCGACATTACGCCTGACCATGTGCTGGTGCTGCGCAATGCCGGGCCCCAAGGCGGACCCGGCATGCCGGAATGGGGCATGATCCCCATGC
>JANPCA010000283.1:0-6751 GCA_031430715.1 Hyphomicrobiales bacterium
GGCGCCGTCGAAATCCCAGAAGGCGCGATAGCCAGGGATCGTTTCGACGATGCGGCCTTCGCTTTCGTCACGGGGATCGGAACTGACTGCGAAGAAGGAGGCGGTGATGTCGTCGAATATTCGCGGCCGCCCACGCGCCGCCGCGATGGCCGCCAGCCCATGGGCATCCGACGCGGTGGCCAGAAAGCACAGCACCAGATAGCGCCCCGCCGCCGTATCGAAAACGAAGCGCGGATTGCTGCCGCTGCGCTGGGCGAACCAGGGTGCGGTATCGCCGGGCAGGATGTTGACATAGCTGGTCATGGTGAGATTGATTCTCCGGAAGCTGTCTCCTGGCGGCACTATACCAAACAACGCCACGGACAAAACAGGCCCGGGCGTGGGGTGGTCAAAGCCTGGTCACCAGCCCTAGACTGAGCGCCGATAGAGGTGCTCTGACATGAACATGGAGTTTGCCGACTGGATCGGGCGCAGCGCCGCGCGCCAGGATCGCGTCACGCCGCGGCTGCTGGCCGAGTACCGGGCCACGATGACGCCATTTCTCCACGAGTCAGGCGATGCCGATCTATGCCCGCCGGGCTTTCACTGGGGTATTGCTCCAACAACACCATTCCCGGGCGAAACCGGGCCCGATGGCGCGGAGGCCAAGGGTCTGTTCCTGCCGCCCATTCCGCTGCCCCGCCGCATGTGGGCGGGCGGTATGGTCGAGACGTTCCGGCCCATCCGGCTCGGCGCGGCCTTGCGCCGGGTCTCGGCGATCTCCGATGTCACGTTCCGCGCAGGCCGTGCCGGGCCACTATATCTGCTGTCGATCGTTCATGAGATCGCGGACGACGCCGGCCTATTGATCCGCGAGCGCCAGGACCTCGTGTACCGCGACGGCGCGCCGAAATCGGTGATCACGGGGGCAGCGCCGCCGGCGCTAGGCGGCATGTCATGGACGGTCGATCCGTCGCCCTTGCTGCTGTTCCGTTTTTCCGCTTTCACCTTCAATGGCCACCGCATTCACTACGATGCGCCCTATGCGGCGGCGGAAGGTTACCCCGGCCTCGTCGTCCATGGTCCGCTGCAGGCGGCGCTGATGCTCAATCTCGCCGCCACAATGGGCGGACAAGTGCCGCGCCGCTTCGACTATCGCTGTGTCGCGCCCTTGTACGGGGGATCGCCGTTCGAGGTCTCATCGTCCGGCGGCGGCTTGCGCATCGTCCGCCACGATGGCGTCACAACGGCGGAAGGCCAAGCTCACGCTCGAGAAACATAATCAGCATCACCGACTTGGCATCGATGATGGCGCCGGACTTGACCAGGTGCCGTGCCGTATCGAAAGGCATTTCGAGCACTTCGATGTCCTCGCCCTCATGGGGCTGCCCGCCGCCATCGCCGATCCGCGCCGCAAGATCATAATCGGCGAGGAACAGCGTGATGCGCTCGGTGATGGCCCCGGGCGACATCATGGTGCTGGCCATCGGGCGCAGATTCGAAAGCCGGAAGCCCAGTTCCTCCTCGGCCTCGCGCCTCGCACATTCAGCCGGATCGTTGCCGTCGAGCAGTCCGGCACAGACCTCGATCAGGTCGCCGTCGAGGCCATTGAGGAAGGCTGGCAGGCGGAACTGCTTGACCAGCAGCACGGTGCCGCGCGCGCCATCATAGGGCAGCACGCAGGCGCCATGACCGTGGTCATGGACCTCGCGGACAAGAGTCTCGGTCAAACCGTCGCGGCGGGTATAGGCAATGGTGTAAGCATCGAGCCTTGCCCAGCGCCGCGACAGGGATTCCGCCGCGATGATTTTCACGCGGTCATTCATGATGGCCGCTCGGCCTTCACGGCCGCGACGATGGATTTCACCAACGGCGTGCTCGTCAGATCATCGACCGCGGCGCCAAGCCGCCGCCGCCAGTTGGGCCGTTCCGTATCGGTGCCGGGCACGTTCAGCGGCTCGGTTTCGCCCGCAAGATCATCCGCCTGGATCAACATCACGCGGCATGGCGTGCGGGCCAGAAGGCCATGCGCCGCGGCGCTGGCGGTTTCGGGCTTGGCGCCGGGAACGCCTGCCAACCTATCGAGGCTGAGGATTTCATGGGCCCGTTCCGCCTTGCGGGTCTCCGCATCCCCAGATGCTACTTGGCCCAATTCCACCGCCAGTTCGATATCGCGCCCGGCGCGCCAGCCCATGAAGGTTGGAAGATCGTGGGACGCGAGGCAGGCGAGCGCATGGGCCGGATAAAGCTCCGGTGGCTTGAAGCCTTGGGGTCCGCGTTCGAACCACAAGACGCGATAGGAAAAAATATCGGCCGCCGCCAATTGCTCGCGGAGGCCCTCGGGAATGGTGCCGAGATCTTCCCCGACGACGAGGCAGCGGTGGCGCTGACTCTCGATGGCGGTGACGGCGATCAGCGCATCGATGGGAAACTTCACATAGGCGCCGAAGCGCCCTTCGGCCCCGCGCGGCACCCAGAACTGGCGCGCGAAACCCAGGATATGATCGATGCGCAGCGCCGCGGCGTGGCGCATGTTGGCGGTGAGAATGGCGCGCATGGGTGCGAGGTTTTCGGCCGCCAGTGCCACTGGCGAGAAGGGCGGCAGGTTCCACACCTGGCCCGCCGCCGAGAACGGATCAGGCGGCGCGCCAATCGAAACGCCCTCGGCGAAATGTTCGGGCGCTTCGGAAATCTCGCCGCCATCGAAGGCGCAGCCCAGTGCCAGATCGCGGTAGAGATTGTTCTGCTTAGCCGCCGCCCCAAGTTGATGTTCGGCGATCCATTGCAGGAAGGAGCGATAGGCGATGCGTTGCGGCGTGGCGCTTTCGCCCGCGAACCAGGCCTCGAAGCGGCCATGGCGCATCAGGTCATCGCCGCCCTTGACGGTGAACGCCTGGTAGGCGGGATCGCCCGTGAACTCGGCGAAACCCGCTTCGAAGATCGCCTCCTTGGCGCTCCACACCGCTTGATAATCGACATTGGAAAGCCGCTCCAACTTGGCAAAGGCGGCGCGGCTCCTCTGGGCGAGCGCCATCGCCTTGGGCAACGGCAGGTGTTTCAGCAATTGCCCGATGCTGATGTAAATAGGATCGATGAAGCGCCGGTCGGAAGGCTGATAGGGGCTGGCACGGCTGCGGTCCGAGGGAAACAGATGATGCAGCGGATTGAGGCCGGCGTAACGCCCGCCAATCGCATGTGTCATCTCCGCAAAGCGCCGTAGCGTTGCAAAATCGCCGATGCCGCCGTCGCCCTTGTGGCGGAGCGCATAGAGATGGGAGGCGAGGCCAAACACCCGCGCGCCCCTGGCGATATCGTCCGGCAGGTAGCAGCGGCCGGGACTGACGATCACCCGGCGCTTGCTGTCCGGGACGTCATCACTCCACACATCGTAATAGCCGGGGGACAGTGCCGTGCGCACCGCTTCGCCCGGTTGCGCGTCGAGACCGCGAATTGCTCCGTCCTCGGATGAAATGTTCAGGCGGCGGCGGTGGCTGGACAATTCGGCGATCTTGACCGGGGCACGGGCATCGCCGATCAGCGGTGCCAGGTGTTCGCGCAAGGAGCGGCGCGACGTTTCGACATCGTCCGCATTGGCGTGGGCCAGGCGCAGGGCGGCAAGAACGGCGCGCAATGTTTCGGGCGTCACCTCATGATGGGTGCCGCCGACCTCCCACCAGTCGCGCTCAATGCCAGCTTCGGTGGCCAGCTGTTTCAGCGTGCCGTCCGAGATGCCGCTCCGCTGAACGCGTTCTTCCGCGTAGAGCGCCATGGCCTGCGGCGGCAGATTGGCGCCGTCCGCCGAGCAGAAGTGACGCGTCCAGCGCTGGCCATCGCGCCTTGGACCGAGGGGCACCACTGGTTTCTGCCCGCGATTGAACCAGAGGGCCAATCTCGCGCCGCCATTCGAAAGCACGAGGCCGATGACATGAGCCTGCGGATCGTGCCAGTTCATGGGGCCGCCATCGGCGCCGAGCCACGAGGCATCGGGGGCATCGCCAATGTCCGGCCGCTGGCCTGTTAGGAATATATCCTCGGCCAGCAGCGGCCAGGCCCGCCGCAAAGCGGCCAGCGCGGCGGTGAAATCGATGAGGGACTGGTCCGCCGTAACCCAGTTGAGCCAGGTTGTTTCATTGTCCTGGGCATAGGCATTGTTGTTGCCGAGCTGGGTGCGGCCAAATTCGTCTCCGGCGGTCAGCATCGGTGTGCCGCGCGACAGGAACAGGGTGGCGAGCAGCGCCCTGACATCGCCGCCCGGCCATGTCGCCTCATGGGCATTGCCGTCGCGGTTGCCCTCGCCATTGGCGAAATTGTTTTTCACCAGATAGGTGACGGTGTCCTTCAACGTGAAGCCATCATGGGCCGCCACATAATTGATGCTTGAGGATGGCCTGCGATGGGGGCCGAAGATATCGGAGGAGCCGGCGATACGGGTGGCAAACGCCCCCGCCGCATTGGCGTCGCCGCGCCAGAAGCGGCGCACGTCGTCGCGGTAATGGTCGTTCCATTCCCGCCAACGGGCCGGAAAGGCGCCGAGCCGGTAGCCGTCTTTGCCCAAATCCCAGGGTTCGGCGATCATGATCAAGGTGGAAAGCAGCGGGTCCTGCTCGATGGCCGCCAGCAGGGGCGCGTTGACATCGAAGCCCGTTTCGCCGCGGCCCATGACGGGCGCCAGATCGAAGCGGAAGCCATCGATGCCGCAGCGTGTGACGAAGCCGCGCATCGCGTCCATGGCCAGTTGCACATTGGCTGTCCGGTCGAGCGCCAGGGTGTTGCCGCAGCCCGAATCATTCACCAGCCGGCCATCGGCGCTGTGCCGATAGTAGAGCGCGTTGTCGAGGCCGCGCAGCGACAGGGTGGCACCAAATTCATCGCTCTCGCCGGTGTGGTTGAACACCACGTCGAGGATGACGCGGATGCCCACCCGGTGCAGCGCATCCACCGTGGTGCGCAGTTCGGCAAGCCCGCCGGGTGCGAGGCGCGGGTCGGGGGCGAAATAGCTGATGGGATTATATCCCCAGGCATTGGTAAGTCCCAGGGCCGCCAGATGGCGTTCGCCGATCCAGGCGGTGATGGGCATCAGTTCGATGGTATCGGCGCCAAGTCTTTGCAGGTGCTCGATGATGACGGGTTCGGCGAGCGCCGCGATCGTGCCGCGCTTTTCCGTTGGGATTTTTGGATGCAGCCTGGTGAAGGCCCTGACCTGGACTTCATAGATGAAGCCCGGCCGATGCGGCGGCAAAGCCGCGGCATCGGCGGGGATGCTTAACACAACAGCCTTGGGCACCAGCGCTGCTGTTTCAGTTCCCCGCTCGGTGAGCGCCGGGTGATGCTTGAAGGGGCCATCGAGTGACAATGCATAGGGATCGAGCAGCAATTTCGAGGGATCGAAGCGATGGCCTTTCGCGTGATCCCAGGGGCCTGAGGCGCGGAGGCCGTAGCGTGTGCCTTCCTTGATCCCGCCGATGAAACCATAATGCACATCGCCGAGGCGCAGCGGCAGGGCGAAGCGCGACATTTCCGTTTTGCCCGCCGCATCGAAGACACAGAAAAACACTTGATCCCCGTGGCGCGACACCACGGCTACATTGACGCCATCGCCTTCGAGCGTAACGCCGAGCGGGAAAGGTTGACCGATCAGGTGATCACCGAGGGTTCTTTGCGTCCCGTGCGCTGCTCGATTGCGGCAATCGAGCGCGACAGGGCGATGAGATCGGCGAGCGCCTGCTGCGTCTCAACATCATGACGGCTGGCATCGGGTTCATAGCGCTCGATATAGACCCTGAGCGTAGCGCCCGCCGTGCCGGTGCCCGACAGCCGGTAGACGATGCGCGAGCCGTCCTCGAACAAGAGCCTGATGCCCTGCCCCGTGGTGCGCGAATGATCGACGGGATCGTCATAGGCGAAATCGTCGGCCCCGGTGATGCCGTGCTGGCCGGGAAGTGTGACGAGTTGATCGCGCAGGCCCTGCATCAGGCCGTTGGCGGCGTCGGCATCCACTTCCTCGTAGTCGTGCCGCGAATAATAGTTGCGGCCATATTCGCGCCAGTGGGCATGCACGATATCGGCGACACTCTGGCGGCGCTTGGCCAGCACGTTGAGCCACATCAGCACCGCCCACAATCCGTCTTTCTCGCGCACATGGTTGGAGCCGGTGCCGAAGCTTTCCTCGCCGCAGATCGTCGCCATGCCGGCATCCAGCAGGTTGCCGAAGAATTTCCACCCCGTCGGCGTTTCATAGGAAGGAATGCCGAGCATGGCGGCCACCCGGTCGGGTGCCGCACTGGTCGGCATGGAGCGGGCAATCCCGGCGAGCCCTCCGGCATAGCCCGGCACCAGCGTGGCGTTGGCGGCCAGGATGGCGAGCGAATCGGACGGCGTCACATACATGCCGCGGCCGATGATCAGGTTGCGGTCGCCATCGCCGTCGGACGCGGCGCCGAAATCCGGGCCATCGGGCGCCAGCACCAGATCGCAGAGTTCCTTGGCGTGGACCAGATTGGGATCGGGATGGTGGCCGCCGAAATCCGGCAGCGGTGTCCCGTTCATCACCGTGCCTTTGGGGAATCCGAGCAGGCCTTCGAGAATGGCATGGCCATAGGGCCCGGTGATGGCACCCATGGCATCGAACTTCATCCGGAAGCCGGATTTGATCAGTGTACGGATTTGATCGAAGTCGAACAGCGACTGCATCAGGCCAGCGTAGTCGGCGACGGGATCGATGACCTCGACGGACATTTCGCCAACCTTGTAGGTTCCCACCCGGCTCAGATCG
>JANPCA010000284.1:0-7406 GCA_031430715.1 Hyphomicrobiales bacterium
CCTGCACCTCGAGGCGATCAGCCGGGAGGTGGCGGAAGGAGCCCATGCCGCCGTGCTTCTCGACGGCGCCGGCTATCATCACAGCAAGAGCCTGAGAATTCCCGCCAACATCACCCTGATCCGCCTGCCGCGCTATGCCCCCGAACTCAACAGCGCCGAAAACATCTGGGAGTATCTGCGCAAGAACAAGCTCTCCAACACCGTCTTCAAGAACTATGACGGCATCGCCGAAACAGCCTGCGACGCATGGCTCTTCTTCGCAACCGACAAACCCACCGTCCAAACCGTCACTCAACGCTCATGGGCAAAGATCAGTTGATCATGCCGTTGGTATGACTTGTTACCGAGCACTCTAACCATCGTATTCATTATGGCAAACTTGATGATTGATTTTTCCAAATCTGGAACGGAAACAATGCTTCCGTTTGAGTACCAATACCGTGTTGACGGGGTATCAGAGAATGAAACCGCTAACTTATTGTCGTGCAAATTCCAGAGAATTGCAATTCTGCTATCGTCATCCGTCGAACCATCTGGATTGAATGAACCGATGTCCATCCCGAGATCATACTTTGATGCCGGATTGACTCTCGCAAATTCGGTAATCTCTGTACCTCTCTTGAATCGAACAGAAAGGTCTATTTCAAGGACCGTGTGGTAAAGTAGCCAGTCTTCTTTCTTTTTTGGCCAGAGCAAGGACTCCGGGCTGATTTCCACAGTTTTCTCACCGTTCAATCCTTCAAATGTGACGTGCACCCCATCGGGGAGTACTGCTCTTAACGATTTAGTTGATGGATCGGTAAGCGCCAGTCGCAGCAATTCAGTGTAGGCCTGCGCGCCATCCACCTGAGGCGGTACAGCAATCTCGACACGAAAGGAAACCCCCGAAATTGGCTGAAGTGTTCGTTCAATTTGGATTGCGAGTTCAGCCTGCCTATCGAGCTGACGAGACATGTTCATGCTCTGCTGAAGCAGCAATGCCATTGCCGCACTGGCAATGAGTATAGTTAGCATTAGTCCAAGATTCGCCTTGGCTGCGTCCCAAAGCATTGCCAACGGGGACCTCACTTCGGGAATGAGCTCTTTAACCCGTTTGAGTACTCCTTGAAAACCATGATGGTTCGGGTTGCCGTCCCAACGGATTAGGTCCGTGGCTTGCAGTCGGTCATAGGGGCTTTCAATTTCAATTGGTTCTAGGCGTGCCGGAGCGTAAACGGCGCGGGCGATCGCTTGTGAGGCCTCATGGCATACCCATGGCGAATTCATGGCGCGCGCCGACCACAATACAACTATGCACCCCGCGCTAGCGATCGCGGTATCAATTTCACCGTGCCATTCTTGTCCGCATTGAATTTCTTCCTGCCACCAGACACCAAAGCCCTCGGCAGAAAGCGCGTCTTTCAGCAGCCGGGCCGCTTCTCGTTCTTCTGTCTTAAAGCTGATGAAGACGTTGGGTCTTGCTTTCGGCGGTCTCAGCGACTCTCCAAATATTGCGAGACCGCCACGTTTCAATCCTTCACCTCATAGGTATTCGCCGTCCCCGGGAACGTCCGCGCCTTCACCTCTTCCGCATACATCTTGATGGCATTCTCGATCGCCGCCCCCACCTTGCCGAATTCCTTGACGAATTTCGGCACGCGAGGGCTGAGGCCCAGCATGTCTTCCATCACCAGGATCTGCCCGTCGCAGGCGGGCGAGGCGCCGATGCCGATGGTCGGGATCGGAATGGCGGCGGTGATCTTGGCGGCCAGGGGCTCGGCGATGGCTTCCATCACCACCGCGAAAGCCCCTGCCTCGGTCACCACCCGGGCATCCTCCTCGATGATCGCCCACTGGTCGCGGCTGCGGCCTTGCGTCTTGAAACCGCCGAGAATGTTGATCGACTGCGGTGTCAGCCCGATATGCGCCATCACCGGAATGCCGCGCTCGGTTAGAAAGTGGATCGTTTCCCCCATGCGCTTGCCGCCTTCCAGCTTGATGGCGCCGCACTGGGTTTCCTTGATCACCATGGCGGCGTTGCGGAAGGCTTGGCTCGGGCTTTCCTCGTAGGAGCCGAACGGCATGTCGACGACCACCAGCGACCGCTTGGCGCCGCGCATCACAGCGCGGCCATGCAGGATCATCAGCTCGAGCGGAACGGGAAGCGTCGACTCGAAGCCATGCATCACCATGCCGAGCGAATCGCCCACCAGCAGGACGTCGACGTATTTGTCGGCAATCGCCGCCGTATGGGCATGGTACGAGGTGAGCGACACGATCGGTTCGCCTCCCTTGCGGGCGGTGATATCGGGCGCGGTGAGACGCTTGCCGGCAATGTGCTGTGACATGGGCCAGAGCCTAAGCCACAGCACTTTACCCGGCAAGGGGCTCCCGGCAGTCAGGGCGTGAGTGCCAACACCGGCACGCCGATGAGGGCGCCGTGCAGTTGCGTCATCACCCCGTAGAGTGCCACTCCCATCACCACCGCCAGCAGATCATGTCCGCCGCGCACCTCAGGCGTGGGCCGGACGCCATTGGCGCTGCCGATCAGGATATGGGCAACCGCATAGGCGAGAAGCCCGCCGAACAGGATGAGGCTGCGGAGGTCGCCATTGGCGAGGAGATGCCCCGTGGCCCAGAAGATGACGGCGATCGCCATCGGAAAGCGCAGGCGCTGGCGCAAGGCTCCACGGAACAGGAATATCCCGAGGCAGATGAAGGCCACCAGCGTCAGCGCGAAATTGGCATAGCACCCCCACGGCGGCGGATCGTAGACGGGCACGAACGCCGCCATGTGCCAACCCAGCACGATGATCAGCAGGCCGGCGAGCGAGGCGATGCCGAAGATCGGGCCATAGGCCCTCGCGCCGGTAACCCTCTTGATGCGGCCTTTGAGCGCTGGCACCGCCGCCACCAGGTGCAGCAGTGCTGTGATCAGAACGCCAAGCGCCAGAAGGATCACTGCACCACCGGCAGGTTCAGCACATAAGGATGGAAGCCGAACAGGAAGACCAGATAGAGCACGATACCCATGATCACCGCCACGACATCGGAGCGAATACGAGGTTCATGGTTGGGGCGCTTGCCGCGCAGTTCCGAGAACACGATATCGGCCAGGGCGATGACCAGGAAGGTTCCGAACATATAGACATCGGTGCGCTTGCCATTGGCCAGCAGATGGCCCGCCGACCATAAAGCGATGCCGATCGAAAACGGGTTATGGAGCCACGTCTTGAGATAACCCTTGCCGTGCGAGGCGCCGATCAGGACGAAGGCGAGAAGCACGAACAGCATGGTGACGTGCCTCGCCCAGTCCGGTGGATAATAGACGAGATCGGCGGCGAGCGGCCCGGCGCGCGATTTCAGGAAACCCACGATCATCAGCCCGAGGCCGATGAGGGACACCACCGCATAGAGCCCCTTCCAGGCCTTTTCACCGAGTCGCGCCTTGAAACCATCGCGGAGCGAGGGGAGCATGATGGAAAACAGGTGAATGCCGCCGAACAGGATGATGCCGAGAGTGAGGTATGTCATGTGATGGTCTCCGATTGCGGGCTTGTGCCAGAATTCTCAAGAGACACCAAGTCCCCCTCGGATTGCGGCAGGCAGCGATGACAGGCTTTGTTCAATCACCGTTTGGGGATCGAGTGCCGCCGGAAAGCGCCGGTCGACGATGAGGCTGGCAATGCCATGGACCAAGGCCCAGACATGGGCGGCGCGCGTGTCAATATCGCCGCGCTCAGCCCCGATCACCGCCGTCACCTGGCCGTGCAGCTGCTGCCAGGCGGCATGCGATGCGGCCTGAAGATGATTGGACTTGTCGAATTGCAGGGAATGCCGGAACATCAGCAGGTAGACCGGCGCGTTGGCCCGGGCGAATGCCACATAGGCGCGCCCCATGGCAATCAGCCGCGGGCCGGCCTCCTGGGAGGGAACAGCATCGGCGGCGGCATCGAGATCGCGCACGAACTGCTCAAAGCCCCGCGCCGCGATCTCGCAGAGCAGATCCTCAACCGAGGCGAAATGATTTTTCGGCGCCGCGTGCGAAACCCCCGCCCTCCTGGCACATTCGCGCAGCGTGAAATTCTCCAGTCCCTGCTCGGCCAACAGCGCCGCGCCGGCCTGGACCAGCGTCTCATAGAGATCGCCGTGATGATAGGGCTTGGGTTTGGTCTTGGCGGGCATGGGAGCACTCTTCTCACATAAAGTTGACACTGTCAAAATTGATATTGACAATGACAAGATAATGATGTTTTTTAAGTTTACACCGTCAATATTGAGAAGACCGATGAGCCCCGATACCCTGTTTTCCATTGCCAACCCGATTGCCATGGCGGGCTGGCTCGTCCTTGCCGCCGGCATCGTGCTGAAACGCCCGTTCCTGAGGGACCACGTGGCCGGACTCTATGTGCCTCTCCTTCTGGCAGCCGCCTACACGCTCATCATCCTGGTGTTCTGGTGGAATGCGGAGGGCGGCTTCGACACGCTCTCCAATGTCCAGAGGCTCTTCACCTCACCCTGGGTGGCGCTGGGCGGCTGGGTGCACTACCTGGCCTACGACCTTGCCATCGGCGCCCTGGTCTCCCGCCAGATCATGGAGCGCGGGCTACCGCGCCTCGTGCTGATCCCCATCCTGCCGCTGGCCTTCCTCTTCGGCCCCATCGGCTATCTCATCGCCCAAACCCTGATCCAATCCCGCAAAGGAACTGCCCAATGACCAGCCTTGCACACGAAGACCGCCATCCGGGGCTCGAACGCCTGCGCCATGCCTCGCCGCTCCTGTGGAACGTGAGCCTTGCCTTCCTCGCCGCCTTCGCCGTCTGCCTGGCGCTGGCGGCCATTGACCACCGTCTGTTCAATGGAATCAGCGTGTGGGTGAAACCCGCGAAATTCTACTTGTCTCTTGCGCTCCACATGCTGACCCTGTCCTTCGGCGTCATGCTGCTGCCGGAAGCCGTCCAGCGGCTGCGCAGCACCTCTCTCGCCACCGGCACCATGGCGGCAATGGCCATCCTCGAGCAGGTTTATATCACCTTCCGCGCCGCCCGCGGCGAGGCCTCGCACTTCAACTACACCTCGCAACTCGCGGACATCCTCTACAGTCTCATGGGCATGGGCGCGGCATTGATGATGGTGGCGACGCTGTGGCTTGGCGTCCAGCTGCTGCGCCATGGCCCGCGCAATCTCATGGGGCTCGCCACCGGCACGGGCTTCGTCATGGCCGCCATCCTCACCCTGACCGTGGGCTTCACGCTCGGCGGCATGGGTTCGCACTGGATCGGCGGCGACCAGACCGACGCCACGGGCCTCCCCATCTTCGGCTGGTCGACCACCGGCGGCGACCTCAGGGTCTCGCACTTCCTGGGCCTGCACATCGCGCAAGCCCTGCCGTTCGTCGCCCTGCTCGGCAGCCGCGCCCTGGTTGTTCTGGCCGCATTTGCCGGATTGGCCCTCACTCTGGCCGCCTATGTTCAGGCCCTGATGGGTCTGCCCCCGCTATCCTTATAGCCCAATCGGGCGGTGTACTCGCAAGCGCGGGCGTGTTACACCGCGCCTCGCTTCTGAGCTACATTTAGGGGGATCTGCCATGAAACCAACTCTCATTCTGGTCGGCGCCGACAAGGGCGGCGTCGGCAAGACCACCGTGTCGCGCGCCCTGCTCGATTTCTTCGCCAGGAAGAACGTGCTCACCCGCGCCTTCGACACGGAAAATCCCCGCGGCTCGCTCAAGCGCTTCTACCCCACGGCCACCGAGATCATCGACCTCGAGAATGTCGCCCACCAGATGAAGGTGCTCGACACGCTGGAATCGGCCAACGTGCCGGTGACGCTGGTTGACTTGAAAGCCGGCGGCCTCTCCTATGCGCTTGACATTTTCGAACGCATCGGCGTCCTCGAAGCGGCTCGATCCGGCCAGTTCACGCTCGGGCTGTTCCACATCATCGGCTCCTCCATCGCCTCCCTCGACGAGATCGGCGAGATCGCCAGGTATCTGACCGGGCTTGAATATGTCATCGCCCGCAACTTCATCAACGAGACCAATTTCTTCGAGTGGGACGAGACCACCACGCGCAAGTATTTCTCGGCCAACCAGAAGGCCCATGAGATCGACATTCCGAAGCTCAACGAGATGGCCTACGAGCAGGTCGATGTCGCCGGCGTCACCTTCAAGGACTTCATCGAGAATCGCACCTCGGACGGCCAGGCTGGCAGGTTCTCCTTCGTGCTGCGCGGCTATGTGCGCAAGTGGTGCTCGGAGATCGATGTCGAATTCGGCCGCGTGAAGATGATCCAGGACATCCTGTCCGGCGGCCGCGCACCCGGTTCCGGCCTCCCTTAAGCGCGGGGGCAGGCCCATTGGCATTCCCGCCCCTGCTCGTTCTCGTCTGTTCCGACCGGCACCGCAATGGCAAGACCCTGCTGGCCCGCGTGCTGGTCGATTTCCTCATGCTTGAGGGCCGCGATCCTTTCGTGCTCGATCTGGACTTTGCCGAGGGCACGCTGCGCGATTTCTTTCCGGGCCGCACGGCACTCGTTGACTTCGCCCAGGTGGCGGGCCGCATGAAGGTCTTCGATACCATTCTCGCCAGCCCCGGCCGCGACTACGTGATCGATTTGCCGTCGCAACTGCTCACGCTTTTTTGCGAGGCCATGACCGATCTGCGGTTCCGCCAGGCCGCCAAGACCTCAGGCTTCAGTTTCGTCACCATGTTCGTGGTCGACCAGGACCGGGATTCGCTCAAAGCCGCCGCCAGTACTGAGGAGAAACTGGCCCCCGACCTGTTTATTCCCGTCAACAATCGCTTCGTCGGCTCGGCCCTGCCCGAAGGCATCGGCAGCACGGTGCTCACCATGGAGAAAATCGATCCCGACCTCCATGTCATCGTCACCTACCGCCGCTTTTCATTCCGGACTTTTCTGCTCGGCGAGGAATCGGGCGTGCCGCTGCGCCTGCGCTCCAACCTCAAGAATTTCCTCCATACGCTGATGGACGGCTTCCGCGAAATCGGCCCGGCCTTGAGTCTTTTGAAATTGCGCGTCTGACGCTTCCCTGGCCGGCGTCAATATCCCATCATACCGGTGGTCCCGGGTTGTGACTCATTTCAACTTCTCCCGCTGGCGGGAGAAGTTGATGTTTGATCGCACGCTATGTCATGAAACCGTGTCAGGATTTATGACCGCTGTTATTACCATACCCAGAGGTGCGAGCGCAGCAAAGCCTCGAAGTGTCCTTTGCTCCGTGGGCTGAGCATTCCGGCAACCTGTTGGAAGCCTCACCCCTCGACGATCGGCACGAAGCCCCCGTAGATCAGACGCCGCCCGTCAAACGGCATGGGATTGGTCTTGGGGTCGAAGCGCGGATCGTTCATCATTTTTTCCATGCCCGCGTCGCGCACTTCCTTCGATGGCCATTCGATCCACGAGAA
>JANPCA010000285.1:0-6168 GCA_031430715.1 Hyphomicrobiales bacterium
ATTGCGCCGCAAGCGCGGGACCATGATTGGAACCGGCTCGTCACGTCACATGTGGGCCCGCGATCCGAGTATCGCAAACAAAGAGGCCGTATACATGACTGCTCCACGTCCAAGCCACCAGGCGCCAAAACCCTTGCCAAGCGGAGGCCGTCCATACATGACGGGACTGGGAGTGTTGTTCCAAGTTATTTGAACTCTCACTACCCCTGCCGCTCCTTCCGGAGCTTCGCCCAATTCCAACCGCTTTCTGATATCGCGCTCGCGCCCAATACGGGCCTGCTCGAAGGCCAGCCCCGTTTCGCCCGCCATGCTCGTCAATTTCACTGTCATATGCCAGGAATATACTATAAATTGTCTGTTGATGCAAAATTCAACTATAAATTGCATAATTGGACTGGCGAGTGAAAATCCGCTTCTGAGGTGCTGACAATGCATGCTGCTGAAAAAACTGTCGAATCCCTTCCCAAGGCGAAAACAATCTCGGTTGAACCGGTCTCGGCAGCGATCGATCAGGCTCTCCTGAAGCGGGCCGAATCGGAATTTGATTCAAATTGGTATGAAGGCTGTTACCGGCACGAGATGCGGTTCGCGCGGCTTCCCAACGAAACCGCATTCAAATACTACCTTCGCGTGGGCGGGAGGGCCGGCCACGATCCGAACCAGCAGTTCTCGGAAATTCTGTACCGTCAGGCCAATCGCGACGTGATGAAACACTTGGTGCTCGCCGCCCACATGACCGCCTTTCTGCATTGGCTGCAATTCCGGCAGAGTGAACCTGGACGCCTGCCCAAGGACCGCCGGCTGATCGAGCGGGTGAGAGAAATGGTCAAGGGCATCGATGCCGAGTTCCTGGCGCGGCACTATCGTATCGATGCGGCAATCTATCCTCATCCGGTGGACTATTATTTTTCGCACGTTAAGCCGGATATGGTGTCGCCTTCGGCGGAATTTTCCGAAGAGGGATACATTGCCCTCAACCCGGACACCGCCGCCGGCATCAAGTCCGAGGAACTGCTGTGCGGATACGACCACTATCTCAAGACACGGGCAAACGAGAAGCGGAAAATCATCGGGTTTCGGGAATTCCACCAGCTACGCGAAGCCGACCTGCGCCGGGCGGAGAACGAATTCCGGCAAAAGGTGTTGCACGACAATTTGCCCGGCATGGGCCATCTTGCGGCCTTCGATATGCTGAGGACGATGGAGTATTATTGCGATCCCGTGCACGTCGAACTCGCCCCGCCGGAATCACCTGGCGGGCTGCTGGTACTGGTGCCCCACTATCTGCCGGAAATCATATTCGGAGGCTATCTGGCCTTTTTCGAATGCCTGCAACTGCTGAAAGATCGGACGGGCGTCAAGCTTCACCTCGTTGTCATGAACCAAGCGCCGCACGATGTGCATTGCTCCAACCTGATCCGCATGCGAACGGAACAGCCCCATCTTTTCCATCTCTTCGATCACATCGCAAAATTTGACAGCGAACATCGCAGCGTGCGCTGTCCACAAAACTTTCTGGTGATTTCCTATAGCGCGGAGCTCCACTACCTGGCACAGTCAATTTCCCATGCGCTTGACCAGAAGCCGATTTTCTTCATTCAGGAGTATGAACCGGATTTTCATGCCAACACCGACATGCGAAGTTTTTCCGCCAATGCCTTTTTGATTCCGCATACCGGGCTCTATAATTCAGCGAAACTGTTTGAATATTTCGAAAAGAAAACGCCGGTCGTGAAACATCATGGCGCCTCCTACCGTTATGCCATTTTCGAGAACGCCATCCGGCCCTTGTCGGAAGACGCCTATCAACGCCTGATGCTCAAGGTCAAACAAAGGACCAAGCGGTTGATTTTCTATGGGCGCCCCGAGGCCCATGCCGCTCGCAACCATTTCGCGATGTTCGTGTGCGGATTGAAGACGGCGATCAGGGCGGGAGTATTTGCCGATGGCGCTTGGGAATTCGTCTCAGTCGGATCATTGTCGCACGAGGCCACCCTCGACCTCGATGGCCGGAACAAACTTCAGATCAAGTCCAAGATGCCCAAGGAAGATTACGAGAACCTGCTGTTGAGCGGTGACGTGGGAGTGTCCTTCATCACGACTCCGCACCCTGGCATCATTCACTTTCAAATGGCATGCTTTGCGCTTCCAACCGTGACCAACGTCACCGATCTGCGTGACGCGGAGTGGCTTGGCGAACAGAACGGCAATCTGATAGGCGTCGACATGACGCCTGCCGCGATCGCCGATGGATTTCGCCGCGCGGTGGATGCTTCGTACCAACGTGAGAAGTGCTGGGCCAATGCGCGCCGTGTCAAACTCCTGACGAAGGAGGAGTCGTATGCGCCGGCCGTGGCGTTGTTGGAGGATCTTGTGGCCGGATGATCTTCATTTCAGTGCATATTCCGAAAACCGCGGGAACATCCCTGGCGTATGTTTTCGATCATGGAACGGACCGCGCGGTCCTGTACGACTATCGCGCCGACTACACCAATTTCATGTTCAGCGCGGAAGAGGAAGCACAATTTCTTCAGGCGCGGGACTATGTGCTGTCGAAATTCCGTTTTATCCACGGGCATTTCTGCCTTTTGAAGTACCGCAGGCTGTTGCCAATGGCACAGACCGTGACGTGTTTCCGCGACCCGGTGGCGCGCACCATCTCGCAATACAAGCACATCTGGTACGAACAGAACGAGACCTCGCCGGACTATCAGCAAGTCAAGGCGGGAATGGACATTGTCACCTTCTCCGAGCGCCAGAACATTGCCAATGCCCAAAGCCTGCATCTGGGTGGCGTGGCGCCACGGGAAATCGACTTCATCTTTCTCAATCACTCGCTTGACGAAGGAATGCGCCTGTTCCGGCTGAAATACCCCGGCGTACTGATGAACGGGTGGGCGCATTTGCCCAGCCTGAACACGGGGGAAACCCGCGAGCAGGCCGCGCGCCACGGCAGCCTGATTATTACCGAAAGTCAGAAAAAGAAAGTGGTTAATCTCCACGCCGGCGAACTCGACTATTACCGGTCGTCAGTCGCGGCCTACGCGATGCAGAAAACGTCGTTGGAAAACAGCGCGGCGGCCTCCTAGAACCCGTTACGTCAGCCCTGCCGCTCCTTGCGGAGCTTCGCCCAATAGTCCAACCGCTTCTTGATATCGCGCTCGAAGCCGCGCTCGACGGGCGCATAATAATGCTCGCGGCCCATGCCGTCCGGAAAGTAAACTTGGCCGGAAAAGGCATCCGGCTGGTCATGGTCATAGCGGTAGCCCGAACCATAGTCCTGTTGTTTCATCAGCTTGGTCGGCGCGTTCAAGATGATCTTGGGGGGCATCAGCGAGCCGGTCTGTTTGGCCCGTTCGGTGGCGGCCTTGAAGGCCGTATATAGGGCATTCGACTTAGGCGCCGTGGCGAGATAGACGGTGGCCTGGGCCAGTGCCAATTCACCCTCGGGGCTTCCGAGAAAGTCATAGACCTCCTTGGCCGCCAGTGCCTGATGCAAGGCCTCCGGGTCCGCCAGTCCGATATCCTCGTTCGCCATACGCACCAGCCGCCTGGCGATGAACAACGGGTCTTCACCCGCTACCAGCATGCGCGCCAGATAGTAGAGTGCGGCATCGGGATCGGAACCGCGCACCGACTTGTGCAGCGCCGAGATCAGATTGTAATGGCCGTCGGCCGCCTTGTCGTAGAGCGGCAGGCGCTTCTGCACAATCTGGGCCAGCGCCTCGGGCGTCAGCGCCACACCGCCCTCCGGAACCGCCGCAAAGACCTCTTCGGCGAGATTGAGAAAATACCGGCCATCGCCATCGGCCATGGCGATCAGCGCCTCGCGGGCCGCCGCATCGGCAGGCAGCGCGCGCCGTTCGAACATCTCGGCCCGCCCGATCAGCGCCGCCATGGCTTGTGGATCGAGCCGGTTCAAGACCAGGACCTGACAGCGCGACAGCAGCGCGCCGTTCAGTTCGAAAGACGGATTTTCCGTCGTGGCGCCAACCAGAATGATGGTGCCGTCCTCGACGCAAGGGAGAAACGAATCCTGTTGCGATTTGTTGAAGCGGTGGATTTCATCGACGAAGAGCAGCGTGCCCCGGTCCTGTTCACGCCGGATACGGGCCTGCTCGAAGACCTTTTTGAGATCGGCGACGCCAGAGAAGATCGCCGAGATTTGTTCGAAGGCGAGCCCCGTTTCCCCCGCCAGCAGACGCGCGATGGTGGTCTTGCCGGTGCCGGGCGGCCCCCACAGGATGATCGATGGGATGCGGCCCCCCGCCAGCATGCGGGTGAGCACGCCTTCTGGCCCCACCAGATGGTCCTGCCCCACCACATCCTGCAGCTTCTGCGGCCGCAGGCGGTCGGCCAGGGGGCGCGGCGCGTCCTTGCCGAAACCACTCGCCTGGAACAGGTTGGCCATCAGCCGCCGATGGCGAGTTTGAGGACGCGGCCATTGCGGCTGATGGCGATGCGCCACAATCCAGCACTGCCCTGCAATGCCGAATTCAGCGTGGCAACGCTGTCGATGACCGTGCCGTTGACCGCCAGGATGACATCGCCGGGGCGGAAAAAGCGCCGGGCCGGCCCCTCCCCCACTTTCAGCGCCACGACGCCCTTGCTGCCCGCGGCGAGGCCAAGTTCCTCGGCCACGGCCGGAGACAGATTGGCTGCCACAAGCCCGGCCAGCGGGTTCTGGCCCTCGATCAGGGTCTCGGCCCGTTCGACCGTCTCAGGCGCTGCCACCATGGTCACCTGGATTTCCGTGCGTTCACCGTCGCGCTGGTATTCCACGATGGTGGCCGCCCCGATGGCCGTCGTCGCCACCCGGTAGCCAAGTTCCTGGGAGTTTTCGATGGGCCTGCCTTCAAGAGCCAGGATCACGTCACCACGCCTGAGGCCAGACTTCGCCAGGGGACTGTCCGGGTGCAGCCCGACGATCAGCGTGCCCTCGGGCCTGGCCATGCCAAGCGAGTCGGCGATCTCGGCGGTGACATCCTGCAACTCGACGCCGAGCCAGGGCCTGCGGATGGCGCCGCTACCGCTTTCGGCACTCGCCACCACGGTACGCACCATGTTGGTTGGGATCGCAAAACCGATGCCGATCGAGCCGCCACTGCGCGAGAAAATCGCCGTATTGATACCGATCAGTTCGCCCGCCATGTTGACCAAAGCACCGCCTGAATTGCCGGGATTGATGGCGGCATCGGTCTGGATGAAGAATTGATAGTCGCTGATGCCGACCTTGGTGCGGGCCAGGGCCGACACGATGCCGCTGGTCACCGTCTGGCCGACGCCGAAGGGATTGCCGATGGCCAGCACCAGGTCGCCAACCTCGAGCGCATCCGAATCGCCCAGCTTGAGAGCCGGCAGCGCCTCATCCACCACATCGATCTTGAGCACCGCCAAGTCGGAGCGCTCGTCGGTCAGCAGCACCTTGGCTTCGAACTCACGCCGGTCGGCCAGCACCACCTTGATGTCGGTGCCGTCCTTGATGACGTGATGGTTGGTGACGATCAGCCCGGCGGAATCGACGATCACTCCGGACCCGAGCGAATTCTGCATCCGCTCGCGCGGCCGCCCGAAAGACCCCTTGCCGCCGAAGAACTGCCGGAAAAAGGGATCGTCGAAAAAGCGGTCGTCGCGGCTGGCCACCAGGCGCTGGGCGTAGACATTGACGACGGCGGGTGCGCTGGTCTTGACGACCGGCGCAAAGGACAATTGCGCCTGCGCCAGGGATTGCGGGACCATGTTCTCCGCCTTGGCGGGCAGCCCCGGGAGAACGAGCAGCATGATGGCCACGATACCGGAAATGAAACGCATGGGACTCCTTGGGCGGGGCAGCAAAGCCCCTTACTGCGATCAAGCTTTGTCGAGAAAATGACGGAAAACACGGCCCGCCGTGCCGTAACCTGTCCCTTAAAACGCATCTGACCGACTCAGCCGTCACAATTCAGCATATTGCGGTATGTTATCCAACGCCGATCCCTGTTTCCGCTCTTTGGAGGTTTCCATGGCTGCTCCCGCCCTCATTGCCGTCCCGCCCGATCGCTTCGCCGACGCCCTGGCCGTGGCGGCTGCCATGCAGCCCGAGGAGGCGGTGTTCTGCTTCAGCGCCGCCACCCTGCGCAACCGCCTGCAAAGCTTCATGGGCGGCTTTCCGGGCATCGTCAGCTACGC
>JANPCA010000286.1:0-5366 GCA_031430715.1 Hyphomicrobiales bacterium
GTCGCCACCGGCCTGCGCGGCGCCGTTGGGTTGGTGTCCGCCGACCGCGGCATCGGGGCGGTTCTGGGGGCCGCCCACGCCGATGGTGATGTCGGCAAGCGCGGTGGAGGCCGACAGCATTGCGGCAAAGCCCAGCGCCACGCCGGACAACAGAAGTTTCTTCATACTAGTCTCCCTTGTTTTATCGGACCTTGAAGTCTCTCGGGGTTTGCGCACCCCTTGGGTGAGTGTTCTAGGCCCAAGGCATGCGATTGGGAAGAGGCATAGCACCTCAGCCAAATTAGTTTCTGCTGCGCCAGGCCAGCGGCCCGGCGCGTTCGTAGAGCCATGGATACTGGCTTACCATCTGCTGCACCCGGGTCAGCCGGTAGCCCAGCAGGGTGCCAGCCACCAGCACCAGCGTGTCGGTCAAGAAGAACCTGAGCGACAGCAGATTGCCTTCGAACAGGGCGTAATGGAAAAACCGCAGCGCCAGCCCCATGGGGATCATATAGGCCACGGCCATCCACACCGGCCGCCAACCGCTGGCCAGTCCCCGCCCCGCCATGAAGGCCGCGCCGCCGCCGATGATCACCGTCATGATCAAAAAAATCCATGGATTGTCTTCAATGAAGAACATCGGCTCAATGGCTCCCTTCGAGATAGGCGGCACGGATCTCAGGCCTTGCCAGCAGTTCCTTGCCGGTGCCCGACATGGTGATGTTGCCGTTGACCATGACATAGGCCTGGTGGGCCAGCTTCAGGGCATGAAAGGCGTTCTGTTCGACGAGAAACACCGTGAGGCCTTCCTGTTCGTTGAGGTTGCGGATGGCTGCGAAGATCTGCTTCACGATGATCGGCGCCAGTCCAAGCGAGGGCTCGTCGAGGAGCAGAAGCCGCGGCCTCGCCATCAGGGCGCGGGCAATGGCCAGCATCTGCTGCTCGCCGCCCGACAGCGTTCCGCCGCGCTGCGACTGGCGTTTTTCGAGGATCGGAAACAGCCGGAAGGCCTTCACGAGGTCTTCCGGGAAATATTTGGGATCGCAAATCGTGGCGCCCATCTGCAGGTTTTCCAGCACGCTCATGCGCGGGAAGATGCGGCGGCCCTCGGGCGATTGCGAAATGCCGAGCCGGGCAATGAGGTGGGTTGGCATCTGGGTGATGTCGGTGCCATCGAACACGATGGTTCCGGCGCGGGCGCGCGGCGTGCCGCAGATGGTCATCATCAGCGTCGATTTGCCAGCCCCGTTGGACCCGATCAGGGTGGCGATCTGGCCCTTCTTGATGTCGATGTCGACGCCCTTCAGCGCCTGGATCTTGCCATAGAAGGTTTGAACGCCGCGGACGGTGAGCATGGCGTCACTCATGTGCGGCCACTCGTCGTCATGGACTGCGCCGCGGCCGGAGTGAGATCGACGTCCTCCTCGTCCTCGACCCCCAGATAGGCGCGGATCACGGCGGGGTCGTTTTTCACATGCGATGCATCACCGTCGGAAATCTTGACGCCGTAATCAAGCACCACGATGTGATCGGAAATACCCATCACCACGCTCATGTCGTGCTCGATGAGCAGGATCGCCACTTTTTCCTCATTGCGGATCGACAGCAGCAGCTTGTTGAGATCTTCCGATTCGCGTGGATTGAGACCCGCCGCGGGTTCGTCGAGGCACAGCAGCACGGGCCTGGTGCACATGGCACGGGCGATCTCGAGGCGGCGCTGATCGCCATAGGGCAAGTCGCCCGCCGGATCGTCGGCACGGCCGATCAGTCCGGTCTTCCGCAGCCAGTAGGTGGCGAAATCCACTGCGGCGCGGTTGGCGCGGCGGTAACCCGCGGTGTTGAAGATGCCGGCCAAGGTGTAGCCGGAGGCCCACATCAGGGTGTTGTGTTGCGCCACCATCAGGTTTTCCAGAACCGTCATGCCGGCGAACAGCCGGATGTTCTGGAAGGTGCGGGCGACATGGGCGCGCTCGGTGATGCGGAAGTCGTCCATGCGCTCGAGGTGAAAGGCGCTTCCGCCGGGATGATGCAGCGTGACGGCGCCCTCGGTCGGCTTGTAGAAACCGGTGATGCAGTTGAAAACCGTCGTCTTGCCCGCACCATTGGGGCCGATCAGCGCGGTGATCTCGCCGCGCTTGGCGTTGAACGACAGGTCGCCCACCGCGGTCAGGCCGCCAAAGCGCATGGTGAGGTGCTCCACCTGGAGGAGCGTATCGGGGGACACCACCGCCATCTCAGCCGTGCCCTTCGGCCACGAATTCGGTGGATACGGCTTTTTTCTCCTTGAGGTAGACCGACGGCTCGCGCCTCGACACGAAGCCGCGCGGTTTCCAGCGCATGATCAGCACCATGGCGGTGCCAACCGCGATCATGCGGAACTGACCGGGATCGAAACCCGCCGGCATGATGGCTTTAAGAAAGTCGAGCTGGCGGAACAGCTCGAAGGCGCCGATGATGGCGATCGACGCAAAGACCACGCCGATCTGCGAGCCAAGTCCGCCCAGGACCACGATAGCCAGGACGATGGCTGATTCCATGAACACGAAGGACTCGGGGCTGACGAAGCCTTGCCGGGTGGCGAAGAAGCTGCCGGCAAAGCCGCCGAACATGGCGCCGATGGCAAAGGCGGTGAGCTTGGTGTTGGTGGTGTTGATGCCGAGCGAGCGGCAGGCGATCTCATCTTCACGCAGCGCCTCCCAGGCGCGCCCCACCGGCAGCTTGCGCAGCCGCATGGTGGCGAAGTTGGTGATCAGCGCCAGTGCCAGAATGATGTAGTAGAGATAGATGATGCGGAAGATCGGCTTGTGCTCCAGCCCGAATGTCGCGGCAAAACCGCCTTCGCCGGCCGAGAAGGGGATGCCGAAGAACGACGGCCGCGGGATGTCGCCGATGCCGGCCGGGCCGCCGGTGAAATCCACCCAGTTGAGCAGCACGACACGGATGATCTCGCCGAATGCCAGCGTCACGATGGCCAGATAGTCGCCCCGCAGGCGCAACACCGGAAAGCCGAGAATGACACCCCACAGGGCCGCCAGGATTCCGGCGATCGGCAAGGTGATGAAGAAAGCCCAGGGCAGGATGCCGTCACCGAACCACAGCGGCAGATAGACCGTGGCAAGCAGGGCGTAGGTGTAAGCGCCGACCGCGTAGAAGGCCACGTAGCCAAGATCGAGAAGGCCCGCGAGGCCGACCACGATATTGAGCCCCCAGCCAAGCATGATGTAGGTGATAATCAGGATCGCCAGGTCCATGATCTGGCGCTCGCGGTCGCCGGTGAAGCTCGCCAGGAATGGGAGAAAGATCGCCACCAGAAGCAGAATGGGAGAGACGAGCTTGGCAAATGGCGTATCTGCCTTTGACTGTGTCGCCGCCTTGGCCGGGGCAGCACTTTCCGTCTTCGACAGGGTGGACATGTGAATGGGGAAACGTCCGCCGACGGTCACCGCCGTCAGCAGCGCCACAAGCATCCAGCGGTGTTCGAGTGCCAGCGTGCCGGTGGCCGTCACCGTCTTGAGGCCGACGATGGGGCCGAAGATCGCCAGGCACAGGATGGCTGTGACAATCAGGTCCTTGGCAAGGCTGGCGGCGTCTTTGGGTCCGTCGCCAACTCCGACATGAGTCGATTTGGGTGCAGTTGCCATCGCTCAGACCTTCTCGACTTCGGGCTTGCCCAGAATGCCCTGCGGCAAGAAGATCAGCACGGCGGCGAGCATCGCAAAGGCCGCCACGTCCTTGTATTCGACCGAGAAATAAGCCGACCAGAAGACCTCGATCAGGCCGATGATGAGGCCGCCCAGCATGGCGCCGGGGATCGATCCGATGCCGCCGAGCACGGCGGCGGTAAAGGCCTTCACGCCGGCCAGGAAGCCCACGAAGAAATCGGTCACGCCATAATACAGAAAGAACATCATGCCGGCCACCGCGGCAAGTGCTGCACCCATCACGAAGGTGATGGAAATCGTCCGGTTGACGTCGATTCCCAGCAGCGAGGCCATTTTCATGTCCTGCTCGCAGGAGCGTTGGGCCCTGCCGAGCGGCGTCCGGGTGATGATGGCGGTGAAGACCAGCATCAGCACCAGTGTCGTGATGATGATGAAAATCTGCATGTTGGACAGGCGGACGACGAATTCACCCTGCGCAAGGGCGCGTTCCATCAGCACATGGCCGCCGGTGACGATGGGTTGCAGGGGCTTGGGCCGCGCGTCCTGGGCAACGCGCACGAATTCCTGCAGCACGATCGACATGCCGATGGCCGAGATCAGCGGTGCCAGCCGGAAAGAGCCGCGCAACGGCCGGTAGGCCACTCTTTCAATGGTCCAGTTGAAGGCCGATGCGATGATCATGGCGATGATCACCACCAGCGCTAGCGCCAGGATGATCAGAAACATACCGCTTCCGCCGGTCAGCCCCAGGGCCACGATCGCGATGAGCGAGACGAAGCCACCCACCATGAAGACATCGCCGTGGGCGAAATTGATCATGCCGATGATGCCGTAGACCATCGTATAGCCGATGGCGATGAGGCCATAAATCGACCCCAGAGTAACGCCATTAATAAGCTGCTGGAGAAAATACTCCATAAGCCCCCCTTGATGTGTTTTTCCGGCGCACTTGCGGCTGCCGTTAAGCCTTCATATCCACTTCAAATTTCGAACACAAGCTTGTGCTGATCCGCCGTCGTGCCTTTCGGGACGGCGATGGTCCGGCACCAAAACTGGGCCGTTGACAAAGAAGGCCCCATGCGGGGCCCTCCCTCTCATTGCAACCGTGATGTCGTGGATGGCTCAGCAGCTCCCCGGGAAGTCCGCGCAGGCGGCGTCCACCAGACTCTGGATGTTGGTTGCGCCCGGCGCCGGGAACTTGACGTTGTTGCCGAAGCGCGAGGCGCCCTGTTGCTTGAACGTGGAGTCGACAGCGCCCCAGCTGGTCGTGGCAACAACGTAGTTCGCGTCGTTCTCGGATGGCACCGAGCTGGTCGATGAGGGCGTTGAGCCGAAATTCACCAGCCATGGTCCGCCGCTCGAGCCACCGGTCTGGTCCGAACCGATAATGATGTTGCTCGGTGTGGTAAAATAGCCGAGCGAGTCGGTACGGATCATCTTCAGGCCGGAATCGAAGGCGCCCGGGTAGCCGAGCTGGGTGATTTGTCCCGCTTTTTTCCCGAGGAACTTGGTGTTGGTGAAGCCAAAACCATTGGTGGCGTAGCCGTACCAGCCGACGGTGTTGCCGATATTCGAGGCAAGCCTGACGACGGCCACGTCATTTGCACAGACGACGCCGGCGGCGGTGCATGAGTCGGTGCCATTGTTATAGACGGCCGGAATGTAAATGTTCGTGGCCACGACTGTGCCATAGGGTGCTGACGCGCCGTGGCGGGCGGGCTGGAA
>JANPCA010000287.1:0-29656 GCA_031430715.1 Hyphomicrobiales bacterium
CCCAGGTCGATGGTGCCCGAGGCGATGGCGGCGCCCAGGGTGATCGTGTCGGCGCCCGTCCCGCCGGTGATCGTTTCAGCACCCGAGACGGTGGCGGAATTGGCGCCATCGGCGAGGATGAGCGTGTCGGTGCCGCTCCCCAGGCTGATGGTGCCCGAGGCGAGCAGTGTTGCCAGCGTAAGGACATCGGCGCCTGAGCCCCCGGTGATCGTCTCGGTATTGGAGAGCGTGCCGGTGTTGGCGAAATTGCCGAGCGTCAAGCTGTCCGCGCCCGCGCCCAGATCGACGGTCATGGTGTTGTTAAGTGCCGAACCAAGAGTGAGACTGTCCGCCCCGGTGCCGCCCGTAATGGTATCGGCATTGGAAACCGTGGCCGTGTTGGTGCCATCCGCGAAGATGATCCCGTCGATGCCGCTCACCAGATCGATCACACCCGCGGTCACCTGGGTGGCGAGCGTGATGGTATCGTCATCGGCATTGCCGGTGAGGGTCTCGACATTCGACAGGCTGCCGGTGTTGACGGTATTGGCCAGCGTCAGGCTGTCGGCGCCGGCACCAAGGTCGAGCGTCATGCCGGTCAGTGCCGAACCCAGAATTATCGTGTCGGCACCGCTGCCACCCGTCAGAGTTTCGGTGTTGGAAATGGTGGCGGAGTTGGTACCATTGACCAGCGCCAACGCGTCGCTGCCCACGCCAAGATCGATGGTGCCGGCGGTGATGATGGCGCCCAGCGTGATCGTATCGGCATCGGCATTGCCGGTGATGGTCTCGGCGCCCGAGACACTGGCCGTGTTGGCGAAATTGCCGAGTATCAGACTGTCGGTTCCGGTGCCCAGGCTGATGCTGCCGCCCGTCACCTGGGTTGCCATGGTGATGGCATCAGCACCTGTTCCGCCGGTGACGGTCTCGACATTGGACAGCGTTCCGGTGTTGGTGAAATTGCCGAGCGTCAGGCTGTCGGCCCCGGCGTCGAGATCGACGGTCATGGTGTTGGCGAGTGCCGACCCGAGGGTGATCGTGTCGGCGCCCGTGCCGCCGGTGACGGTCTCGGCATTGGCGACACTCGCCGTGTTGCCGCCGTCGGCGAAGATGATGGTGTCGGTGCCGCTGCCGAGATCGATCAAGCCCGAAGCAACCAGCGTGGCGAGCGTCACCGCATCGGCCGCCGTTCCGCCGGTGAGAGTTTCGACATTCGAGATGGTGCCGGTATTGGCCACATTGGCCAGCGTCAGGCTGTCGCTCCCGGCACCCAGATCGAGGGTCATTCCGGTGAGCGTGGTGGCGAGCGTGATGCTGTCGGCGCCGGTGCCGCCGGTCAGTGCCTCGGCGCCCGAGACGGTGGCGGAGTTGGTGCCGTTGGCGAGCACGAGACTGTCGGTGCCCGCCGCCAGCGTGATGCTGCCGGAGGTGATCGCGGTGGCGAGCGTGATGTCGTCGTCATCGCCATTGCCGGCGATGGTTTCGACATTCGACACAGTGATCGAATTGGCGAAATTGCCGAGTGCAAGGCTGTCGGCGCCGGCCCCCAGATTGATGGTGCCGCCGGTGATCTGGGTGGCGATGGTGATGACGTCCGCGGCGTTACCGCCCGTTACCGTCTCGACATTCGACAGCGTGCCGGTATTGGCGAAATTGCCGAGCGTAAGGCTGTCGGCGCCAGCGTCCAGGTCGATGGTCATGGTGTTGGCGAGCGCCGAGCCGAGCGTCACAGTATCGGCGCCCGTGCCGCCGGTGATCGTTTCGGTATTGGTGATGGTGGCCGAATTGGTTCCATCCGCCAGGGTGAGGGCGTCCGTGCCGCTGCCCAGGTTGAAGACGCCTGCCGTGATGACGGTGGCCAGCGTGATGCCGTCGGCCGCCGTTCCGCCGGTGATGGTCTCGATATTCGAGACGGTGCCGGTGTTACTGACATTGGCAAGCGCGAGTGTATCGGCCCCTGCTCCGAGATCGATGGTGACTCCCGTCAGCGTGGTGGCGATTGTGATCTGATCTACGCCCAGACCGCTGGTGATGGTCTCGGTGTTGGAGACGGTCACCGTGTTGCCGAGATCGCCGAGCGTCAGGCTATCGGTGCCCGCCCCCAGATTGACCGTTGCCCCCAGCAGCGCATCCGTCACGGTCACCGTGTCGGTTCCGGTGCCGGTCGTGAGATTATCAAAATAGCTGATGGTGAGGGTGTTGTCGGTGTTTCCGAGTGTCAGGTTGACGGGCATGGCGATCTCCTTGGGGCCGGGGGGCAATCAAGCAGCCGTCGGGGTTCGCTCAAGCCGGAGGGCTCAAGCGCACCTTGCGCGGCCACCCGGATGATGGGGTTGCAAAGCAGGGGACCGCGGAGCAGGCGCGGCTTCTGTCATATCTCAATGTCTAGGGATTCCGGCCCGGCCGGCGGTGGAGAACGGCATCATACCTTCGGGGGCCTACGAATCACCCCGATCTCCGTGCCTCACGGTAACGCCGGCGCCATAACAAAGCGTTAATGGGCCCGCGCAGAATCATGTCGATGCCTGGGCCGTTACCGGATAAGCGGACCAGATGAGCTTGCCCCAAGATTTCGAGATTTTCCTGGTGGCCATCCCCGGCCTCGAAGCGGCACTTTGCGCGGAGGCCCGGGACCGGGGTTTTACGTCAGCGAAGACGGCGGCGGGCGGTGTTACCATGCGCGGCGGCTGGCCCGAGGTGTGGCGCGCCAATCTCGAATTGAGGGGCGCCAGTCGGGTTCTGGCGCGCATCGGCGCGTTCCGGGTGCTGCACCTCGCACAGCTTGACAAGCGGGCGCGCAAGTTTCCGTGGAACCTGTATCTGCGCCCCGATGTGCCGGTGCGCGTCGAGGCCTCCTGCTCGGGATCGCGCATCTATCATTCGGCCGCCGCCGCGCAACGGATCGCCACGGCCATCACCGGGGAACTGGGGGCGCCGATCAGCGCCGATGCCGAAGTCTGCATCAAGGCGCGTATCGAAGACGATCTTTGCACCATCAGCATCGACACGTCGGGTGAGCTTCTGCACAAGCGCGGCCACAAGCTGGCCATCGCCAAGGCGCCAATGCGGGAAACCATGGCCGCCCTCTTCCTGCGGCAATGCGGATATGACGGCAGCGGGCCAGTGGTCGACCCGATGTGCGGCTCGGGCACCTTGGTCATCGAGGCCGCCGAAATCGCCGCGGGGCTTCACGCCGGCCGGTCGCGGCGTTTCGCTTTCGAAGATCTCACCGGTTTCGATGCGGCGGCCTGGGCCAGGATGAAAGCAAATGCGCCGGGACAAAACCCCGCCATGCGGTTTTTCGGCAGCGACCGTGACGCCGGAGCAATCCGCATGAGCCGCGCCAATGCCGAGCGGGCGGGCGTCGCCGCTTTCACGGAATTCCGGCACTGCGACATCAGCGATCTCGCCCCGCCGCAGGGGCCGCCTGGCCTCATCATCGTCAATCCGCCCTATGGCGGCCGCATCGGCGGCGGCAAACCGCTGTTCGCGCTCTATGGGGCGCTTGGGAAAACACTCCTCGCCCGTTTCACCGGATGGAAGGTGGGGCTGATCACCACCGAGGCGGCACTCGCCAAGGCAACCGGCCTGCCCTTCATGACACCCGGTCCGCCCGTCGCCCATGGCGGGCTGAAGGTGCGGCTGTTCCAGACGGCCGGGAGCATATCCCAGCCGTCTGTATCGCGATAAATAGTCCTATGGCTCGGACGCGCAGCGGACCGCCTTCGCCGTGACACTGGTATTGACGCCATAGACGCCATAGGAGGCGTAGCCGCTGCCGTTCGTCGCCAGCGGCGGGCTGAATGAAATGTCCATCTGTCCCTGGGTGGCGTCGATGAAGAACGTGGCGCCGATCTCCAGCGTCGTTCCGTCATCGCTGATGACGGCCGATCCAAATACCGGGCTTAACCCCGCCGCACGTCCGGCGACGGATGTGAAAGTACCGACGGCGTTGGGCCTTGTCCCCTTGAAGCGGAAGAAACCAATATCGCCGCTGAAGGATCCACCCGAGAGCCGGATGCAATAGTCGGCCTGGGCCGGCGTGGCGCCAGCCAGCATCAGCAAGGCTAAACCGCCAAGTCCCATCCAGCGGCGCGGCCCGGCGGCCCGGCTGGTTTTCTCCGTCAAACTATTCGAGGTCATGAATTTGTTCCTTAGGGGATTGACATGTGCAAGCCCATGCTTTGCACTTGGCCGCCTCCTAGGCCGGGGCAGCGATCCTTGCAGTGACGGGGATCACAACAGGCAGGGGAAGACCAAATATGTTACCGCCGCTGAATTCAGTATTCTTGGACATTGGTTGGTGAACGCGAAATTATCACAGAGCCGGAAAGCCGCCCTCCTCGCGGGCGGCAACCCGCAAATTCCGAAGGCCGATGGCGATGGCCCCGTGCAAGCCTATATCGCGGCCATGCCGGGCTGGAAACCCGATACCGGGGGCCTGCTCGACAGGCTCATCACCCGCAGCGTTCCGAATGTGCGCAAGGCGGTCAAATGGAACTCTACGGCGAACTATCGAGGAAACGGGGTACGCGTTTTCTCTTCGTGACGCATAATTTTCATTATTTCAGCACGTCGAACGGCGGCAATCGTTTGCCGCTCAAGACGTCGCGCGAACGCCACCGAACTAAGCAGGAATTTTCCCTTCCGGCGTCAGCTTGTCGACGGCCTCGGGCAATATCTTGGCGAGTCTGGAGAGCAAGTCCTCGCGGCTGAGGCCCGTCTGCTTCACCAGGCTGTCGACCAGGCCGGGCCCGAGGGCGCTTTCCATCTCGATCTCGCTGATCGCCGCATTGGGGCCGGTGGCGACCCATGATTGGGCCTTGTCGCCCTGGCCCGCCGTCTTGAACTGGTCGACGAGTTCGCCCAAGCCCCCGGTGATCCGGGTGGCGATGGGACCGTCGCCCAGCGCCTTCTTGACGCTATCGAGCGCGCCGCCGGCGGCATCGCCGGTATTCAGGCCCTTGACGAAATCGCTGATCTTTTCGCGATTCTGATAGCCGGCAACCGCCACCAGGCCCAGCAGGGCCAGAAGCGAGGGGAAACGTTTCGGCATGATGACCTCCCAATCGATGCGTCAGACCATGGAATGTGGCATGAGCCGCGGTAATTGCAAGTGGCCCGCCGTTGATAAGTTCCAGGCGGCGATGGTATGACGTCAGTCCGAAGCACGCAACAGGGGTTTCTCATGGGTATTATCTGGACGATCATTTTCGGACTTATCGTGGGCGTCATCGCCAAGTTTCTGATGCCGGGCGACAACGAGCCCAAGGGCTTCGTCCTGACCGCCATCCTCGGCATCGTGGGGTCTTTCGTCGGCTCGTTTCTGTGGCAGTTCGTGGGCCTATCCGAACGGGGCGAAATGGGCGGCTGGATCGCTTCCATCGCCGGCGCCATGATCTTGCTCTACGTGTGGAGCTTGATCGTCAAGAAGAAGCCCGTGTGACACGGCAGCGTCTTCACGGGTCCACAGTCATCATTGCACCATGATTTGCCGCCAAGCGTGACGCACACGCTGGGCGGGACGGTTCATCAACCGTAAATTCAAGACTGCTAGCCCTTGCCCGGGGACGTGGAGAACCGGGGACGATGGGACTCTTCAGCGCGAGGAAAGGCAGCCGCCAGACGAAGCGGGTGGAGCCCCGGCTTTATGCCGCAGCCAAGCGCGTCACCGAACCCTCCCGCCACAAGTCCCGGGCGAAGCGCCCCCGCCGCACCTTTCTCGGGTCGGTCTTCCGCTTCTGCTTCACGCTCGGGCTCATTGGCCTCTTTGGCCTCGCCGCCATCTTCGGCTATATCTGGGTCAGCCTGAACCAGAACGGCCTCTTGAAAATCCCGCACCGCGAACCGGGCCTCATGGTGCTGGCCGCCGACGGCACGGTGCTGGCCGAACAGGGTTCCTTCTATGGCGATCAGGCGCAACTGCGCGAATTGCCGGACTACGTGCCCAATGCCGTGATCGCCATCGAGGACCGCCGCTTCCGTTTTCACTTCGGCATCGATCCCGTCGGACTGGCGCGCGCCCTCTACACCAACTTCCGTTCGGGCCGTGTGGTGCAGGGCGGATCGACCCTCACCCAGCAGCTCGCCAAGAACCTGTTTCTCACCCAGGACCGCACCATCCAGAGAAAGCTCCAGGAGGTGGTGCTGGCGGTGTGGCTCGAAACCAAATTCAGCAAGGACGAAATCCTCCAGCTTTACTTGAACAGGGTTTACTATGGCTCGGGCGCCACCGGCATCGAGAAGGCCGCCCAGGCCTATTACAGCAAACCCGCCGCCGAATTGACCATCACCGAGGCGGCCACACTGGCGGGCGTGCTCAAGGCACCGACCAATTACAACCCATCCACAAGGCCCGAAGCCGCCGCCGAGCGCGCCCAATTGGTGATCCAGAGCATGGTCGATGCCGGTTTCATCACCGCCGAGGAGGCCCAGGCGGCGAGCGACGCCCCGGCCTCCGTCAAGGCCTCCGACTATGTGCCGGCCACGCAATATATCGTCGACTGGGTGAACGAGCAGTTGCCCGAACTGGTCAAGGGTTATGACCAGTCGATCGTCATCGAAACCACCATCGATCCGCAATTGCAGTATTTCGCCGAGCGCACGCTGCGCAACCGGCTGAACAAGGATGGCGCCAAGCTCGATGTCTCGCAGGCGGCGCTCGTGGTGATGGACGCAGGCGGCGCCGTCCTGGCCATGGTGGGCGGCAAATCCTACAAGCGCAGCCAGTTCAACCGGGTCACCAAGGCCAAGCGCCAGCCCGGCTCCGCCTTCAAACCCTTCCTCTATCTGGCGGCCCTGGAGCAAGGCTTCACGCCCGATTCGGTCGAGATCGACGAACCGGTGCGCATCGGCGACTGGCAACCCGAAAACTACCGCCAGAAATATTTAGGGGCCGTGACGCTGGAAAGGGCTCTGGCCCTGTCGCTCAACACGGTGGCCGCCAAGCTTGGGCAGGCGGTCGGCCCTGGACGCGTCGCCGATATGGCCCACCGCCTCGGCGTCAACTCAGCACTCGGCAATGATGCCTCGATCTCGCTCGGCACCTCCGAGGTGACGCTGCTCGAACTGGCCGGCGCATTCACGCCCTTCGCCAACGGCGGCTTTCCGGTGGCGCCCTATGCGGTCAAGCGCATTTCCGCCCGCGATGGCCGGGTGCTCTATGAGCGCTCCGGCACCGGCTTCGCCCAGGCCATCACCGGCTATGATCTCGGCGCCCTCAACCGCATGATGCGGGCGGTGGTCACCTATGGCACGGGCAAGAGCGCTGGCTTCGGCGGCTTCGACATCGGCGGCAAGACCGGCACCAGCCAGGATTACCGCGATGCCTGGTTCATCGGCTATACCAGCGGCAAGGTGGCGGGCGTCTGGGCCGGCAACGACGACAATTCGCCGACCCGCAAGGTCACCGGCGGTTCGCTTCCAGCAGCGATATGGCGCGAGGTGATGCAGGCGGCTCTCGTGGGGCACACGCCCGAGCCGCTGCCGGGCGAGACCGGACCGGCCCCCGCAGTGCCGGTTTCCGTTTCGCAGGCCGAACCGCCCCAGGAGGTGAGGCGGGTGGGCCGCACGAAACAGGACGGCGGCCTCTTCGAAAGCATCGGCAGCCTGTTCGGCGGTTCTGAACGGACATCCGATGGCAAGCCCCGGAAAAAGAACCTCACCGCCTTCGAACGCATGAAGCGCGCCCAGGAAGAGCGCTGAGCCACGCGGCATTCTGAGCGGCGTGCCCGGAGATAGCCTGTCAACTGAGCAATGTTGCGCTCTTCTTTCCTTCTCCACCCGCAGGGTGGGGAAGGTGGCGCGCGCCGCCTCCGGCGCGTGACGGATGGGGCCTCCGCCCAATCACCACAACTCTGCTCCGATCACTTCCTGCCGCCACCCCCCTCAAACCCCCCTTGCCGCCACGCTGCCGAAACGCTGTCTTATCTTGCGGGCCAGCATGTCGCGCACATCGCGGTAGCTGTCGAGGATCTGGTCGCGGCTGCCAACCGTGATCGACGGATCGAAGGCCGGCCAGTATTCCGCCTCGATCGCCATGGTGCGGGTCATTTCGAGCGCCCGGTGATGGGCCTCAGGCGACAGCGAGATCACCACATCGAAACTCGCATCCTCGATGTCGGCGAAGGAGCGCGGCCGGTGCCTGGCCACATCGATCCCCATCTCGTCCATCACCACGGTCACGAAGGGATCGCGCTCGCCGGGCTTGACGCCGCAGGACTGGACATAGACCTTGTGCCCATAGAAATGCTTCATGACCGCCTCCGCCATCACCGAACGGATGGCGTTCTGCGTGCAGACGAAGAGAACGGCGCTGGGCAGGTCGCCCGCCATGGCTCCCGGTCATCCCCGCCAGTGCAACACACAGACCAGCGTGAACAGCCGCCGCGCCGTGTCGAAATCGACCTCCACCTTGCCGTTGAGCCGCTCGCGCAGCAATTCGCTGCCGTCGTTGTGGAGCCCGCGCCTGGCCATGTCGATGGTCTCGATCTGGCTCGGCGTCGCGGTGCGGATCGCCTGGTAATAGCTCTCGCAGATCATGAAATAGTCCTTCACGATGCGGCGGAAGGGCGACATGGAAAGCCCGATGAGTGCGAGGCGTTCCTCGGCTCCGTTCAGCACATCGAAGATCAGGCGGCCGTCGGCTGTTGAAAGCCTTAGGGTGTAGGGCCCGTTGGGTTGGGCGATGAGCGTGAAGCTGTTGTCCTCGACGAGATCATAGATGGCGACACGCCGCTCATGCTCGGCCTCAGGCGAGGGGCCAGGGCCGATGCTGTGGTCGAGTTCCACGGCACTCAGGCGGTTTTTCTTCTGCTCGGACATGCAGTGAACCTATGCCATGCGCGCCTGCCTGCCGCCAGACCCCTCGGCCATTGCCTAAAAGACCATTAAAACACCCCTCAAAACCATTGGATTTGGTTAACGAAAACCTAACGTTACCAATTCGTTACGATAGATATTAAGTCAATATTCCCTTACGAGAAGTAGCTGCAGAAATGGAGCTATACCATGCACAAGAACACCAAAGGTTTGTTAAGGGCCGTGGTTGCCGGGGGGTTAATGCTGGGTCTCACCGGAAATGCCGATGCGATGGTGATCAGAGCGGCGGACTTCGACTTCGAATCCGGCGCGGAATTCATTGGCGATATCTTCTTTACCGACGATTACAGCGCGGTCGTCGCCGTCAGCGGCGTCCTGTCGGGCTATCAGGACGGCATCAATGGCTATACGGGGGTTGGATCGACCTTGATCAACTGGGTCTGGCTGGGCGGGCTGGATTTCAATCCATCACCCAATCAGGTTGCGACGTTCCTGATGAACGGCACCGAAGTGCCGGAGAGCTACAGCAACTGGATTTCCTTTGCCTATGACTTGTCCTCGGCACCCGATATCCTTCTGGCGCCCGGCGGCGCTGGCTTCGGCTTCAGCATCAATGTCGACTATACGGACCCGCTGGTCAGCGGCAGCCTGTCGGCGGTACCCTTGCCGGCATCGATCCTGCTGCTCATGGGCGGCATCGCCGGCATGGCGGCGCTCGGACGTTCGCGCCGGAGGTTCTGACTGGCGGATCACCCCTATCCCGGACGGGCGGTGGCGAAAGTCACCGCCTTCGTCATTCGTGCCGCGGCAGGTTGGGCGTCTCCCATGCAGGCCCCAGATCCTGCAACTGCGCTTCCAGGCATTCGACGCCGAGCCGGATGGAACCGCCGCCGGAGAAAGTGAGCACGACGTCGCCTGAAGGCGCGTCGGTCTCGGTGAAACTGATGGCCAGCAGTGACAGCACCGCAGCCTTTTCGGCGGCGCGGATATGCTGCGTCTTGACCGTCAGGACCCGGTCGAAATGAAGCCCGGCGCGGCGGCGCTGGCGGCTGCCGTCCTCCTCCCAGGCAAAGCGGTTGGCCACCAGCGCGAATTGCTTGCGCTTGGCGCTGACACCCATGTCGCCGACCAGCAGCACGGCATCTTGCATGTGGGCCGAAATGACGCCCAGGTCTTCGGCATCGAGCGCTGTCAGCCGCAACATGCTCAATGCCCGGCGATCCGCGTGACGTCCGCTCCGCAGGCCGAAAGCTTCTCCTCCAGAGTCTCGAAACCGCGGTCCAGGTGATAGACCCGGTTGATGGTGGTTTCACCTTCCGCCGCCAGCGCCGCGATCACCAGCGACACCGAGGCACGCAGATCGGTGGCCATCACCGGAGCACCCGTGAGCTTCCTGACGCCGCGCACCTCGGCTGTGTCGCCGTGCAGGTGAATATCGGCGCCGAGCCGGGCGAGTTCCTGCACATGCATGAAGCGGTTCTCGAAAATCGTCTCGCGGATGGTGCTGCTGCCATCGGCCATGCTCATCAGCGCCATCAATTGCGCCTGGCAGTCGGTCGGAAAGCCGGGATAGGGCTGGGTCTCGAGAGTCACCGGTTCCAGCGCCCGGCCGTTGCGCCTGATGCGGAGGCCCTCGTTGGTGGCATCGACCGCGATGCCCGCCCGCCGCATGACGTCGATGACCGCAACCAGGTGGCCGGCATTGGCGCCTTTCAAAGTCACATCGCCGCCGGTCATACCGGCGCACATGGCATAGGTGCCGGCCTCGATGCGGTCGGGAATCACATGGTGCTCGGCACCATGCAGACTGGTCACGCCCCGGACTTTTAGCGTCGATGAATGGATGCCCTCGATGCGGGCCCCCATCTTGACCAGGCATTCCGCCACATCGCCGATCTCGGGCTCGGAGGCGGCATTGTCGATCACCGTGTCGCCTTGCGCCAGCACGGCGGCCATCAGCGCCGCATGGGTCGCTCCGACCGACACCTTGTCGAAGGCGATATGGGCGCCTTTCAAGCCATGCTTGGCTTTCGCCACCACATAGCCCGCCTCGATCTCGATCGCGGCGCCGAGCTTCTCCATGACCATCAGGTGCATGTCGACGGGCCTGGTGCCGATGGCGCAGCCGCCGGGCAGCGACACCTTGGCCTCGCCGCAGCGCGCCAGCAGCGGCCCCAGCACCCAGAAACTGGCCCGCATCCTGGAAACGAGCTCGTAGGGCGCGGTGGTATCGGCGATGGTGCGGGCCGAGAGCTGTTTGACGTCGCCCATCTGGCCGTTCTGGCCCAAGCGCTTGCCGGCGATCATGATGTCGACGCCGTGATTCTGCAGGATGCGCTGCAGCAGGCGCACATCGGCCAGCCGCGGCACATTGTGCAACTCGAGCGTTTCGGGCGTCAGCAGCGACACGATCATCAGCGGCAGGGCGGCATTCTTGGCGCCCGAGATATTGATGGTGCCATTCAGGCGGTTGCCGCCGCGAATCTGGATTCGGTCCATGAAATGAAATGCCCCCCGAGGAAAACCGGATTGCGGACTGATCTCCGCAACCCCGCCCCTTTCACGTGAAAGTGGCCGCTAACAAGCACAAATGGCCCAATTGCGGCAACTTTAATCCTTGGCCGGCTTTTCGGCGGCGGCCTTCATCTTGGCCTGGGCCTTGCGCCTGGCGAGATTGGCCTTCAGCGCCTTGGCCAGCCGCTGCTTGCGCTCGTCGGGGGCTTTGCTCTTGGCCGTCATGAACGCACTCTTAATCCAGCCGCAACCACCGTCAAGCACCGGGGTTGCACCTGAAGCCCACCTGTGGCATGTGTCCGCCCGCATCCAAAGTCGGCGCTGCCGTAGCTCAGTGGTAGAGCACTCCCTTGGTAAGGGAGAGGTCGTGGGTTCGATTCCCCCTGGCAGCACCAGTTTTCCCCAATAAATTTAATATGATACGAGTACGCGGTCTTCCTGGCATGATGGCCCGTTTTTTCTGGGGTGCCGCTTGGGGTGCCGCAAACCTCGCTTTGTACCAACCCGCCTGACGCCGTGGTGTTGAAGTGCGTTTCTCAGCATCGACGATTAGAAAGCACCACTTGGACCGGTTGTTCGTTGAAATCGCACCAAAGAATCCCTTAAATACCTATATTATTCAAAGACTTGACACGATTTTCGCGCCTTGCTAATCTATTGACGCTGGGGTAGTTTGGCCTCGAATTGGCCGCCCCTCGGCACTTCCCACAAATCACCATATCTTGAGGACTGTCATGAACGGACAACCTGCAAAGGATCTCCGCTCCAGTGACGTGCGCCGCGCTCTCTCATGGGTCGCGAAGCATCGGCATGGAGCGAGAAACAAGACGATGATACTGCTCAGCGTGAAAGCTGGCTTAAGAGCTGGCGAAATCGCCCATCTTACATGGGCCATGGTCACAGACAGCAACGGCGAAATCGGTGACTCTATCGAGCTTCCAGGGGCCGCGGCGAAGTATGGCTCTGGCCGACGGCTGCCCATGCACGAGGACATTCGCAAATCCCTCCAGATCCTGAAGCGCCAGGACGAGGGTGCCCAGCGCACCATGGTGGAAGGACCGGTGATCATGTCGGCACGCGGTGGCCACATGAGCCCCAAGGCGGTCGTGAACTGGTTTCATGCCCTCTATGCCGAACTGGGGCTGGAGGGGTGTTCCTCGCACTCGGGGCGCCGCACCTTCATTACCAATGCGGCCAAGCTGGTGCATCGCGCTGGCGGCTCCTTGAGGGACGTCCAGCTACTTGCCGGTCACCGGTCGATCCAGACGACCGAGGGCTATATCGAGGGCGACGGTATCGCCCAGAGGAAGCTCGTGCGGCTGCTGTAGCCGGTTCGCCTCCAAGCCTAGCCACAAGACGGCCCAAAGCCGTCCTAGGGCCTCCACGCGGCGGCTGACGCGTGCCGAAGGGCATCTGATCCCCTCAGCCGATCTTTCAACCCAACATCTTCAACTGGAGCATTCCATGACCAACATGGACACGGGCAAGCTTTGCCCTTCGTCGGGACAAACCATGAACATTGACCAGCGCCAACCCGGCTGCCAGTCCGAAAGCTGCAAAGGCTACGGCAGCACCGGCTGCACATGCCGCATTCGTGAGCTCAACGACAAGCTCAGGACCACCATGAGTGGCGGCCTCGTCCACATGACCAATGGCATTGCCGCCTTGGGCCTTCCCACGGTGAACGCAATCTTCAAGGCGATCTCAGCCTTTACTGCCTTCACGCCGGACAATGATCCTTGGGGTGAGCGCGACTGCGCCGTCATGGAGGTCCAGGGCCACCGCATCATTTGGAAGATCGACTACTACGACCGGTCGAGAACCTACCATTCGCCGGACGCCGCCGATCCCAAGGTTACGGTGCGCGTGTTCACCGTCATGCTTTCAGCCGAATACTGAGGCTGGCCATGGTATCGGCCCTTCCAGTATCCCAACCCTTGCCTCCAGCATGCCCTGAGGCAGTTCCCAAGATTCAAGATGCCAAGAATTCCGGGGGTGGTGATCCCACCCCTTCCTCTCGCCAGCCAGCGCGGTTGCCTCCTAAGGCCAAGAAACGAACGGCACGGCGCTCCAGCTTGCCCAAGCCCCGCCAGCAAGGTGACATCGACGGCCTTTGCGGCTTCTACGCCATCATCATTGCCCTGAGACTGGCCTACCAGCCCTTTGGCGGCTTGTCCGTCCAGCACGAGAAGCTCATTTGGCGCAGCATCGTGCGTGCCGCCGATCGCAAGTGGCGGTTCGCCAGCCTGTTCCTTGGTGGTACTCATGCCAATCAATTCCTTGCCGTGGCACGCTGCGCCGCCAAGACGGCCTATCGGCTGACCGGCAGGAAGGTTCTCCTCAAACCCTTGATGCGCCGCGACGTAGAGGCTTGTGCGAAGTCTCTGGACGCCGTGATCGACACACTCAAGTCAAAGGGCCACACGTCAATCTTGGCCGGTATCGACAGCAAGGAGCTCAACCACTGGACCGTGATTACCGGCGTGTCGCGTTCGACCTTGCGCGTTCTCGACAGCGACGGCTTCCACTACCTCCGGCTCGACGGCTGCCGCCTCGACCAGCGGCCACGGCCAAAAGGCAATCCGCGCTATTGGGTGCGCATCTATGGTGGTTTTGCCGTGACCGAACCAACTGGCAGTGCCAGGGCGTCGGCAAAGAAGGTGTCACGTTCCAAAACCCACCGGTCGAAACGCTCCACAAAGAGCCACCAGAAGAAGAAGGGCGCTGGAGGCAAGAAGATGATCATTCCAGAACTCATTTTTGCGACCGATCATCACTTGGCGTGCGCGTTTGGACGTCCACTGTCTGCCGGTTCTCAAGGCAATAGATCGACCGGCGGTAGGTCTTGAACACGCCGCTCCTCGCCATCTACCATTCACCTTCGATAGCTCCGTTGACCTCCCCAATCCAAGAGGCGTCCATGATGGAACCACTGATCACCTGTCCAAGCTGCAAGACCGACATCAAGCTCACCGAATCCCTTGCCGCTCCGCTGCTGGCCGCGACTCGAAAAGGATATGAGGATCGGCTTGCGGCCAAAGACGCCGAAGTGGCGCGAAAAGCTGACGACCTTGATCAGCAGCGCCAGAAGCTCGATGAAGCCAAGGCTCAGCTCGAAGCTGAGGTCACCGCCAAGGTTGAAGCCGAACGCCGCAAGATCGCAGCCGAGGAGGCCGAGAGGGCCAGGAAGGCTATGACCGACACCTTGGACGCGGCATCCAGAGACCTGGCTGACGCCAATAAGCGGATCGCCGAGCAAAGTGCCAAACTGGCAGAGGCGCAAAAGACCCAGGCTGACTTTCTCAAAAAGTCGCGCGAACTGGACGACGCCAAACGTGAAGTTGAGCTGACTGTCGAAAAGCGTGCTCAGGAGACCATTGCCGAGGCACGTCTCAAGGCGCGGCAGGAGGCTGAAGACGCCCTCAAACTCAAGGTGAGCGAGAAGGAAGAGCAAATTGCCGCCATGCAGCGGCAAATCGAGGAGCTTCGCCGCCGCGCCGAACAAGGGTCCCAGCAATTGCAGGGCGAAGTTCTCGAACTTGAATTGGAGAAAGCTCTTCGCGCCAAGTTTCCCGTAGATTTGATCGAGGCAATCGCCAAAGGGGAATCCGGTACTTATGTCCTACACCGCATCGAGTGCCCAATCGGTCAAGCGTGCGGCACCATTCTACGGGAAGCCGTTGAAAGTCTCCCTGACAAAAGGCCAGATCCACGACATCATCCAGGCCGAGGCACTGACGGCGGATATCGCGCCACGGGCTCTCCTCGCCGACATGGGGTATTTTGGCGACAGCTTAATCGAAAGTCTCGAAGGACGCGGCATCGCGGTGGTCATTCCGCCAAAATCCAACCGCAAGAGCAAACGCCATTGCGACTTCTTGCTCTATGCCGAACGCAATCTCGTCGAGCGCTTCTTCAATCTGATCACATACTTCCGGGGAATTATATAGCGCTATGAGATGGCTGCCAGGAATTTTCTCACAGGCATCCATCTGGTCTGCGCGCTGGCTTGCCTCAAATGACGACAGACTCCAGTCAAAACCCAGCGCTCGCGTGGTCAAATACTGCCTCTGGAGGGCGCCGGCCGGCAATTAGCGGTTCAGCAATTTTCGGGCCAATAGCTCATGCCTTCCTTTCACTACGACTTGGCCTTTTCCCAGTTTTCCCTGGAACACATGACCGTCAAATCGGTCATGGCGGCGCTGGCTCCGATAGTCTGGCAGGGGGACGCGCCGCGGTTTGCGGAAGCCGGGGTTCGTCCGGATTCAGACTGGCATGAAAATTGATAGGACTTCCCACAGGCTCTCACAACCGTCCCGCATTTGAACAGCTGCCAAAGGCGTGACCAAGACACAATCCGTTTCACCCGGCTATCACTGCAAACAGCGAGAAAGTGCTCACAATTGACACAAATGGCCGATCAGTTTTGCACTCTTGCTCCGGTTGGAAACACCCAACTTGCGCGCTCCACTCAAAGCGAGCGCCGAGTCTTGAAGTATGAGTCTCCACTTGCCAAGAGCAGATTCGAGAATAAGCCGCTCAATCCGGCGATCACAATCAGACTCGGTAGCCGATCCGGCTACATTGCCGAAGATATCATACGCCGCCGCACCGAAGTATGGATGACGCCATTCCAGACGGCGGGCTGGCGCGAGGCATGGGACCGGCATATTGGCAATGTCAGGAATGTCCGGCCGGTAAGCGCCATCGTTAGCGACGGCGCGCGATCTGTAGCGATTCTGCCACTCGCCATCCATGAGGCCGCTGGGCTCCGGTATTTGACTTGGCATGCCCACGACCAAGGCGACTATGGTGCGCCAATCGTACGCTCCGGCCAGTTGTACTACTTCTCCAAGCTCGATGGCAGGGATCTTGTGCGGCGAATTGCAATGCAGGTGGAAGGTATCGACTTGGTCTATCTTCCCAAGCAACCGTGTAACATCGCGGGCTCGGTCAATCCCCTCGTGCTTCCTGGCTCCATGAAACATCATGCCGGGGCTCATGCCATCAATTTCACCCCAAAAGAGAACTGGGACGAGTTCTTGCAGCGCCGCCGCGGCGCGTCAACCCGTCAGCAACTTCGCAGAAAGCAACGGGCGTTGGAGAAACTTGGCAAGGTCACTTTTCAACTGGCCAAGACTCCCGCCGAGGCCCGGAGCATTGTCGCGCATTGCCTGAAGTCCAAGTCGGAACAGTTGGCGAAGCTTGGTCATTGGGATCCGTTCGCTGCCATCGAAATCCGCAATTTTCTGGAACACCTCGTCTGCGACACAATTGGCGATACGTCATGGGCCGTGGCTCTCGCACTTGACGGTGACCCGGTTGCCACGGCTTTTGGGTTTTCCTCACCAAACGAATGGCTGCTTTACCAAATGTCAATGAGTGGCGCACGGGGAGGCGAATGCTCTCCCGGCACACAACTCCTCATGAACCTGATGCGCCACTGCACCGAAACTGGCGTGCTTCGCCTGGACCTCTCGCTTGGTGATGAAGTCTATAAGTTTGAGTGGTGCGATGAACACGCAACGCTTCTGACATCTACGCTGCCCCTGACATTGAAGGGGACGGCCGCGCACGCTCTCATCAAGGCGCGGACCGGACTGCAGAAATGGCTCTCGTCCAATCCAAGACTGTATGACGCCGGAAAGTCGCTGAAGAAAAAGCTGAGAAGTGCGAGAATTCACGTGTGATGGTGAGGAACCTTGGCGATGGCGGATCATAAATCTGAAATCTCTGTTGAGGCGAGCTTGCACTCATGTTGAAGCGGCAGAATGCGGACGGCACGCTCACAACGTCCATCAAACAGAAGTTCGAACTTAGCGAGTTGCTGCCGCAATGGACTGACCTCTGCGGGCGATGCCTAGAAGACAACGTCTATTATTCCCCTCACTACGCCTTATCACTCATGGCGACTGTGGCAGCGGGCAAAGATATAAAACTCGTGACCGTCTGGGATGAAGCGCGTCTGGTCGCTTTGCTACCCGTCGTGCAGCCGGCTTACGCGATACCCGGCGTCGCCGCGGGTGGGCGCGCGTGGACAACCGATTACACTTTCAGTTGCATGCCCCTGATCGACCGCAGTTACGCCGCAGACGCGGCACAAGGACTGCTGAGCGGACTGGCCACACTGAAGGCGGGCGAATGGGTCATTCCGCAGATTTACACGAACGGACCGTCCTATCTGGCTCTCGTTGATGCACTCGAACTGCGCCATGCACCATGGGCCGCGCGGGGATCGTTTCAGCGCGCATCAATGACCGCGGGACGCAGCTTTGAAGAACAAATGGCGGCACACGTCGACCCTAAGCGCCGCCGCGAGCTGGCTAGAAATCGCCGCCGCCTTGAGGAGTTTGGCGAAGTCCGTCACGAAGTCCATAGGTCCGGGCAAGGGCTCGACCGGGCGGTAAAGGCATTCATGGAACTGGAAGCTGGCGGCTGGAAGGGAAAGCGCGGAACGGCCCTTGCCAATAGGCCAGACTCTCTGAACTTTGCGCTGAGGGTCTTTGGTGCAGGTGGGGCCACCGCGCAATGCCGTGCCGATCTCTTGCTTCTCGATGGGAAACCGATCGCCGCCGGCATGACTGTGTTCTCCGGAACGACGGGCTTCACCGTGAAAGGCGCCTATGACGAGTCCTTTGCGAAAAATAGCGCCGGGCTGCTGCTCGAAGTGGAGGTCATCAGAAGCTTCCTGACGGAGCGCTGGGCGGCACGACTCGATGCGGCAACCAATGGCGAGCATGTGATCGACCGCCTTTGGCCGGATAGGATGCCCGTGGCGGACCTCGTATTCTCGCTGTCGCCATACGCCGCTTCGACACGGCTTGCCGCCCTCAACTGGACGCAGGATCGGCTATCTAGAGCGAAATCAACGATCAAGAGCGTGCTTCACCGATAGCTGTCCGGCACCGGCTGTTGCCTACTCGATGAGCCTAACCGTCCCTCCGGCAGTAGCCACGATCGGCGCGTATTTGGCTTTCGACTTGTCGTTCTTCACTTCGAGAAAGGACTCGCCGCCGATGGAAATCGTGTTGGCGATGATGGTGGTGACGGGCGAGGCGGCGCGCGTGTCGGACTCACCCCAATATGTAAGCTTATGGGTCGGAAGATAAATCACCCCGCCGATCTTCAGATCGGACCGTCCCGTGATGGATGAGTGCTGCGGAAGGGCATCTCTTGCCGCCGCAATGACGATGCCGGCCATCGCTCCCTCCTTGGCAGCGGCAAGCTCGACCTGGCTCTTGCCATCGATGTCAAGCCTGGACTCGCCGCCACTCATCAAGATGCCGACTTCCTTGCCGGAGATCTTCGAAGCGCCGCGCAGGACAAGTGGGCCATCCTTGATCACATAGAGGCCTGGGGACATGAAGATGTTCTTGGCATCCACTCGCAGACCACCGCAGTAGACGCCCGGATCGAGTTGCGCAGTGGTCTGTGTTACCCAGCCTTCGATCTTAAATGTGCAATCCTTGATCTCCGGTAGTTGCCATTCGAGCATCGGGTCACTGACAAGTGGGCAATCACCTTGCGGCTCAGGCTTTACCGTGAATCTTCCAAGCGAACTCACTCGGCCCCGCGCACAGATCCGTGACGCGGACACTTTTCCGCTGCCATCGAAGACAATCGACTGCATCCCAGCCGCGTTCGACCAGACCACGCAATCCTTAGCTTTCATTTCGCCCCGTCCGCCAAACTCGATCCCCGTGCCGAAATCCGGACTGAGGGCGAGAATGCAAACGGGCTGACTGTCGATTTTGGCCGCCGCGGTCGATTGGATTGTGTCGCTCAGGCTGCTCACACCGGCGAGCATTAAGAACGAGGTCTGAACAGCCACCTCGGCTGTGACCGAAACTGTCTTGCCATTAACGTCGATCATGATGGCAATGCCGGCGGGGAGGTCATAGTCGCTGAGTTGGGTGGCGGTCTTTCCTTCCAGGCACTCGGTGAATCCGATGCCATGGCCGACGCCGTAGGTGTGATATTGGGCCAACCCCACGCTGTTGAGATAGCGGCGTGCAGCGAGATCGACATCGCGCGCTGGTGTTCCGGCCACAAGCTGGGTGACGGCAAGCTCGTGGGCATGTATACCATGATCGAGGAACGCCGCCTGTTCGGCCGTGGCACCTCCTGCAACAACCGTCCGCCCCAGGGCGGAGGTGTATCCTTCGAAACGCGGGCTCACCCCCAGCATGGCCAGATCGCCCTGCTGGATGACGCGGTTGCTGGACCGTCCGATGATCGTGTTGATGCGCGGGCCTGAGCAGACCATCGTATCGTATCCATAACCGTAAGCGCCGAGCGTCTTGCAGACTGCGTCGCCTGCAGCGGCTACCTCGAGCTCGCGCATGCCCGGCGTCACCTTGTCCAGCATGGCCGCATAGCCTCTGTCGCGATCCGGCTGGCATTGCGGAACATGTGGAGTTCCGCCGGGCTCTTGCGATAGCGTGCCTCCGCCATAATGTGGCTTACGTCGCGCAGCCGGACCTGCGTGCTGCCACCCGCTTTTTGAGCCAGGGCGACGATCTCTTGGGAAAGCACGTTGGCGGCGGACAACAGACCAATCTCGGCAGGCACCTCACCAAGGAACTCGCGCAGGATTTCTTCCAGAGTATGAAAACGGAAGTCTCCGTAATCCTGGAACGGAATCTCGAACAATGAGAGATTGCGCCACTTGCCCGCCCGGCCCATGTCCTCGAACATCTTCTCGCCCTCGGCGCCGCCCACGACCACCAAATGGTTCGGCAACACGAGGACTGCCACGTTCTCGAGATGGGGATCATAGCCTGTCAGGTACTGGACATCGCCGGGCATGTGCTCTGTGGCGTAGGCCAAACCAACGCTCAGGCCCTTCTGCCGAAGATTTTTTTGTACCCGCTGAAGGCGCCCGACATATTCTCCCTCGGGGATCCGCTCCCTTGCATAATCAATGGACAGTTTACTCATTTTCCGAAATCTCCCCACAGCAGTCCACTATCAGGCTCGCATAGACTTTGCAGGCGTCAATCACCTGCTCGACAGGCACATATTCATTGGCACCATGTGCATTCATGCCGAGATCGCCTGGCCCGAAGATGACGGTAGTTACACCGTCCTCGCCCATGATATTGGCGTCGCAAGGTCCCGGCAAGCTGCCAAACTCGGGATTCATCCCTAAGGCATCGCGGTAGGCTGCCGCCAGCTTTTGTACCGCTGGGTGTTCAAGCGGTAGATTCACCGGTTCAAGCACCTGGTGAATGACCGGCACCTCGATTACGGGAGGGTGTTCGCGAAGCCAGGTATCGCTTGCGACAACCCCATCGATCCCTGCACGGATCTGCTGCATGACCTCATCGCTGCGCAAGGCCGGGTTATAGACGACGGCGTAAACGACCTCACATTGTTCGGGCATCGAGGCGCGAAGATTGCCACCATGGAGGTAGACCGGACACATGTTCATGCCACCTGGCGGCATGAACATGTGCCGCTGGTGAAGTGCCCAATCCCGTTCAACTAGCGTCAGGGCATCCATGATCTTGCGCAGCTTCTCAATCGCGTCGATACTTGGCAGGGAAAGCGGCTCGCGCGAGGGATACACGGCGGCGTAGCGTGAGGCAGGATGTAGACCCTTACCCAGAACAGTTATTTTGAAGAAGAACCAACCCACTGTTGCAGGGCAGACACGCAGGTTTGTGGGTTCGGCATTGACGACGAAGGGTGCCCTATAGCCGCGGCGCAACACGCTGAGCGGTCCAATATCAGCTTCACCCGTTTCTTCGCCGATGCTGAATGTCAAGATCAAGTCGTCGCGCAGCGACATGCCCAGCTCGGAAAGAACCTTGGCCTCCCACAGAAAGGCGGCGTTGCCACTCTTCATATCGGTGGAGCCGCGGCCGTAGAGGCTGCCGTTGCGTATCTCGCCGCTCCACGGGTCGCCAATCCATTTCTCCCTTTGGAGCGGCGTCACTTCGACGGTATCGGTGTGACCATTGAACATCAAGCCTGGCCGCCCTGTGCGGCCGGTCATTACGGCCGCAAGATTTGGCCGGCCCGGCACATCGGCCCACAAATCGATCTTGTCGAAACAGTCCATACGTCCAAGCTCACCCGCCAACCAACGCTGGCAGCTCTCCTCCTCACCCGGATCCTCTGGTGTCCCCCGTCCCGGGTTGACCGATTTGTGCGCCACATATTGCTGCAGGAACTGGAGCAACTCGTTCGCCTGCTGGTCGATCATTTGAAAAACTTGTCATTTGGTCTGCGTCGTCGCAGAAATCTTTCCTGCCACACTTGCCTCACTTCGTGCTGATATCAGCCCCATATGCGTAGTTTCGCTACCTGTGTAGTTTCTTCAATCCCGTCTGCAAAGAGTACAATGAAGCGCAGAGGCGCGAAAACCCAAACCATACATTTCCCTCGACAGCAAACGATACTCGACACGATACAGGGTCCACGGTTGTGTGAAGAATAGAAAGTTTGCGGTTCGTCGGAATGACCGATGCGGCAGCCTGAATCACTGCGATGTTCGTTACCATCTCAGCAGAGGCTCACGTCAAATGGTTTGCGCCCTACATCGTAGGATCGGCGCCACAGCCTGCTTCGGCAACGCTTGACAACCCTCCCATCAGGAGGCCATCGCCGACAACAATCGCCAACTCACGCGTCAGCGGGTTCGTTCAATCAACTTTCGATTCCGTCCAACATCATTCTGCTCAAATTCACATGTAAGGACCCTTGCTTCCCCCTTGGCCAAGCGTCAGACTTGGGTGCACAATCGCACCGAGGAAGCTTTTGGCAGGCCCGCGGAGTCGATTATGATTGGGCGTTGTGCGAGGAAATTTTCGTTCATGCGTGGAATGGTCATCGCCGCGGCCCTTGTCGCCGCGATCATTGCTCTCGTGCCTGGTGCTGATGCGCGACCGCTCAAGTATCGTGAGTCCACTGATCGGCTGAGATGCCCGCCAGGCGCGGTGTGTGGAAATGTGCTGCGCCCGCTCGATCCATCAGGCAGGGTGCCGGGACAGCTGCCTATCGCGTGGCGCCTTTATCCGCATACCGGACCTAATAGGCTCGGCGTGATCGTAGCCCAGGAGGGCGGGCCTGGATATACGTCGATCGATAGCGCGTTCAGCTACCGGCTGCTGTTCAAGCCGTTGCTCGACCGATACGACTTGCTGCTGGTCGACGCGCGCGGCACAGGAAGAACTGCAATTGCCTGTCCGTCTGTAGATCTGCATCCCATGCGCACGCCAGCCGACGTAGGTGCGTGTGGGCGAAAGCTAGACCGAGCATCCTCCCTGCACGGCACGCGCCTCGCAGTGCAGGACATGAAGGCGGTCCTCGACGAGCTCAAGATCACTGAAATCAATTTGTATGGCGAAAGCTATGGCACGTTCTTCAGCCAAGTGTTCGCCGGCCTTTATCCAAAAATACTGCGCAGCCTTGTGCTCGATGGCGCCTATCCAGTGCGCGGCCAATCGCCTTGGTATCCCGAAAATGCCGATATCGTAAAGTCTGGGTTCAACGATGCCTGCTTGATTACGCCTGCCTGTGCGGCGCTGGGTGGCCAGTCGCTCGACCGCATCCGACGGCTGGTGCACTACGTCCGCGTCCATCCGATCAGTGGCGTGGCCCCTGATGGCGAGGGTGTCATGCGAAATGTCACCGCTGATCCCGGCACGGTGGGACTGCTGTTGTTTAGCGGAGCAGGACCAATCATATTTCGTGAGCTCGACACCGCAGCGCGTGCATTCCTTGACCGCGGCGACAGGCAACCCCTGCTGCGATTGGTGGCTGAGGTCATCGCGGGCTTTGATCCAGTGAAGCCGAGGGAATTCAGCTACGGCCTGTTCGCGGCGGTGAGTTGTATGGACTACCAGCAAATCTCTAACTTGCAATCTTCCGTCAACAGGCGCTATCCTCAACGCCTTACAGCCATAGAGGTTCGTCGTCAGGTAAATCCCGACAGCTTCGATCCATTGAGAATTGGCGACTTTCTCACCATCCCCATCGACTACAGCGCGATCGATTTGTGTCTGGAATGGCCGATCGAGCAACCGCCTTTTCCGCGAGGTCAGCCAATTCCGGCGAACAAACCGTACACACAAGCGCCGACGCTGATCATCAATGGAGAGTTCGACACTCTGAAGGCGCCAGGCGGTGGTGCCATTATAGCGTCACAGTTTCCCAATTCACAGCACGTCGTTGTCGCCAATAGTTTCCACGTCAACGCGCTTTACGACACCGACGGCTGCGCCTCGGCCATCGTGCAAAGTCTCGTTGAGACGCTCGATGCTGGCGACGTATCATGTGCGCAGACCGTAAGGCCCCTTCGCCTCGTGCCGTTCTTCCCGCGATGGGCGAAAGATGCAACACCTGCCCAGCAGACGGCCGGCAATAGCGCCAGCCCCCAGGATCTGGCACTGGCCTCGGCGGTCGTACAGACCGCTGGAGACGTCATCGCGCGCTGGCACATCAACTATACTGGATCGGGCGCGGGTCTGCGCAGGGGCAGTTGGAGCTTTAACGGTGGCGCTGTGGCACCGCGCTTCACACTCCAGAATGTTCGTTGGACTGAGGATCTTGCTGTGTCCGGCGCAGCTGCGTGGAACGGCAACACCGCTGTAGTTAGCGCATCGCTCACCTCCAGGAATGCCAATGGCGAAACCGCGACGCTGAACGCACAATGGAACGATCGTGACGCCAATGCAGTGGCGCAGCTATCCGGTACCATAGGCGATCGCAAAATTCGCGCCCGAATGCCCGCGCCGTAGCATACCGGCTCACCAACCCAAGTGCGTTGCATGTTCTTTCGTCAATCGGCCGGCGCAAGGATTGCCCCGGCTTCCGCCAATTAACTGATAAGCGGAATCCGGATGATCTTGATGCCGCGCTCGGTTGCATAAGCGAGTAGATTTAGCTTTGGAAAGAGGCGTCGGCTACTTCAGAAGAGGAAATGTGCATGCGTATTCCTTGGACGAGCCAAGCTCTCGGGTTGGCGATGGTTTTCCTGCTGCCGCAAATTGGCGCCATAGCTGCCGAAACCGATGACACTGACTTGGTCCGACTCGGTGTCTATCTGGCGGCGGGTGAGGTTTCCTATGGTCTTGACGGCAACCCCGGTGAGGTTATTTAGCAAAAACCGGTTGGTGCCACGCGATATGTTCAGGTGACAGCCGGGATTCTTTGGGTCGGCGCGTGGGACGGCTCAGCCAATTGCGCCCGCTTGGTAGCTAGACGGTACGATGCGACGGGTGTGGCCTTAAGTAACCAGAAATCTCCAGATACCCAGACACCATACGTGTCAGGCCCGGGGGGAGGAACAGGCAACGGCGGCACTAATCTGGTCTACGCAGGGACAAATTGGAAAAGTGCGGGCGTTCCTTCAACAAGCCCCCTCCAAAACTGATCCATGGATCACACGTTCCTCCATAACCTGCAAGCTGGGAACTGCAGACTGCCCATAAACACAATTTAGCCTTGCTGCTGCGAGGTGCGGCGACAGTAACTGTTGCCGACAAAAAGTGTGGTTGAATACTCCAGTTCTTGAATCGGTTGAGGAATGTCACGTACTTGAGTTTTCACTGGATTTGGAGCAGCACGCTGGCAGGCCTGCCGTCACTTTATGCGGGCCTTATGTTTCGGCACCTGAATCCCCGTCGAAAACTTATGCCGCCAACGCCATCCTGAAGTCCGAATGACCCGAAGGAGGCGCAAGCATGTTCGACCTGATTTATCTCGCCCTTGGGCTGGGGCTGTTTGCTCTGGCTGCGGGCTACGTCCACTTTTGCGAACGCCTGTGACGGCAACATGGCAGAAGCTTTCATTGGCTTACTCGTGGCGCTTGGGATCGGGGTTTACCTGATCCACGCGCTGCTTCATCCCGAAACTTACTAACTCTTGAGGTGATGCCATGACCTTCGCAGGTTGGTTGCAGATTATACTGGTGCTCATTGCCTCGGCAGGAGCGGCGTGGGGGCTGGGCAGCTTTATGGCGGCGCTGTTTTCCGGCTAAAAGACCATTTTATCCCCGGTACTCGCGCCCGTGGAAACCGGCATTCGCCGGCTCTACGGCTTTTCCACAGCCGAGCAGGATTGGAAATCCTATACGCTGGCGATGCTGGCATTCAACGCCCTTGGGTTTCTGTTTCTCTACGGCCTGATGCGGCTCCAGGGCGTGCTGCCCCTCAATCCGCAGGGCTTCGGTGCCGTGCCGGAAGCCCTGTCCTTCAACACCGCCATAAGCTTCGTCACCAACACCAACTGGCAGTCCTACGGCGGCGAATCGACCATGAGCAACCTCGTACAAATGATGGGGCTCGCGGTGCAGAACTTCCTGTCTGCCGCTACGGGTATTGCCCTAGCGGTGGCCTTCACAAGAGCTTTCGCTCGCAGTGGCACTGCAAGCCTAGGCAATTTCTGGGACGATCTGGTCAAGTCGGCACTTTACATTCTGCTGCCGATCTCGATCGTCCTCGCCATTGTCTACGTGGCGATGGGCACGCCGCAGACGCTGCAGGGTTCAGTAGAGGTCACTACTCTCGAAGGCGCCAAACAAGTCATTGCGCTGGGTCCGGTCGCCAGTCAGGAGGCAATCAAGCAGCTCGGCACCAACGGCGGTGGTTTCTTCAACGCCAATGCCGCACACCCATTCGAGAACCCATCAGCCTGGTCCAACTACCTCTCGATCTTCGCCATGCTCGTGCTCTCCGCCGCCATGCCCTTCATGTTCGGCCGCATGGTGGGTGACGAGCGCCAGGGCCGCGCTCTCTTCGTTACCATGTTCCTGTTCCTGATTATTGGAACGGGCATTGTCTATTGGTCTGAGGCCTCCGGCAACCCGATCTTGGCGTCGCTGGGCCTCGACCCAGTCATGGGCAACATGGAAGGCAAGGAGGTCCGCTTTGGGCTCGCGATGTCCGCACTCTTCGCGGTGGTGACGACTGGTCTCTCGTGTGGTGCCGTAAACGCCATGCATTCCTCGCTCACGCCGCTCGGTGGGGTCGTACCGCTGTTCTTCATCCAGCTCGGCGAAATCCTCCCAGGAGGAGTGGGCTCGGGTCTCTACGGCATACTGATCATTGCTGTGCTGACCGTGTTCATCGCCGGTCTCATGGTGGGCCGGACGCCAGACTACCTCGGCAAGAAGATCGAGGCGAAGGAGATGAAGCTCGCCATGCTGGCACTTCTGATCTTGCCACTGGTGATCCTGGGCTTTAGCGCTGTCGCGGCAATGATCCCAGCGGGCCTCTCGAGCTTGGCCAATGCCGGACCGCATGGCTTGAGCGAAATCCTCTATGCTTATTCTTCGGCGGCGGGGAACAACGGATCGGCCTTTGCCGGCCTGTACGCCAATACGAATTGGTACAATACCACACTCGGCATCGCCATGTTCCTAGGCCGCTTCGCTTACATTGTGCCGATGATGGCGATCGCCGGCTCGCTTGGTGCCAAGACCCGGATACCCGCCAGTAAGGGCAGCTTCCCGACCCATGGTCCGATGTTCGTCGGACTCCTGAGCGGCGTAATCCTAATTCTCGGAGGTCTGCAATATTTCCCCGCACTCGCCCTCGGGCCCATCGTCGAGCATCTCTTGATGCTTGCCGGTAAGACCTTTTGATCGGAGACACTATGATGTCCAAGATAATCCAAAGTGCAGCACTGTTCGATACCGCGATCCTGGGGACGGCAGTAAAGGACGCCGTGCTGAAACTCAATCCGATGACGCTGGCGCGCAACCCGGTGATCTTCGTGACCGAAACCGCAGCAGCGCTCGTCACCGCTCTATGGTTGCGCGACATGCTGATGGCCAGTGGCAATGTCTGGTTTTCAGGCCAGATCGGTGCCTGGTTGTGGTTCACGGTCCTGTTTGCCAACTTCGCTGAGGCGGTGGCTGAAGGCCGCGGCAAGGCCCAGGCCGATGCACTCCGGCGCACCCGCACCGATACGGTTGCCAAGCGGCTGGTCATTCCGGAAACCAACGACCGGATATTCAGCAAGGTATCGGCCCTCGACCTCAATCCGGGTGACGTCGTGCTCGTTGAGGCGGGCGATCTGATCCCGGCCGATGGCGAAGTCGTGGAGGGCATTGCCTCGGTGAACGAATCGGCGATCACCGGCGAGTCTGCTCCGGTCATCCGCGAGTCGGGCGGCGACCGTTCGGCCGTCACCGGTGGAACGACCGTGTTGTCTGACTGGTTCAAGGTGAAGATTACCGCCGCACCCGGCAGCACTTTCATCGACCGCATGATCGCACTGGTTGAGGGCGCCGAACGCAAGAAGACTCCCAACGAGCTTGCACTGTCGATCCTTCTCGCTGGTATGACGTTGATCTTCCTCATTGCCGTCGTCACATTATGGGGGCTAGCTGGCTATTCCGGCACCATGCTCTCGGGGACCGTGCTCGTTGCCCTGCTGGTGACGCTGATCCCGACGACCATCGGCGGGCTGCTCTCGGCTATCGGCATTGCGGGCATGGACCGGCTTATCCGCTTCAACGTCATCGCAACCTCAGGCCGTGCGGTGGAAGCTGCAGGCGATGTCGATACACTGCTTCTCGACAAGACTGGCACAATCACCTACGGAAACCGCCTGGCGACTGCTTTCCTGCCGGTTCCAGGCGTCACCGAAAAAGAACTTGCCGAAGCGGCCTTTTTGGCGTCGCTGGCCGACGAGACGCCTGAAGGACGTTCGATCATTGCGCTGTGCAAAGGCAGCTACGGACTGCGCGAACCGGACAACACGACAGAGTTCTTCAACGCCGTGCCATTCTCGGCAACGACGCGCATCTCGGGCGTCGATATCGGGACGCGAAGTGTTCGCAAAGGTGCTGTCGATGCCATCCTGAAGCACGTCGCGATGGTCGCCAACGCTGCACCCGCCGCCTTTCGCGATGCGGTCGACCGCGTGTCGCGGACTGGCGGGACGCCGCTCGGCGTGGCCGATGGCAACCGGCTTCTGGGTGTCATTCATCTCAAGGATGTGGTGAAGCCCGACATCAAGCACCGTTTCGCGGCACTACGCGCCATGGGCATCCGCACGGTGATGGTGACGGGCGACAATCCGGTCACGGCGGCGGCGATTGCCTCGGAAGCCGGCGTTGACGATTTCATCGCCGAGGCAACGCCCGAGGACAAGCTTTCCTATATCCGCAACGAGCAGAAAGGTGGCCGCATGATCGCCATGTGTGGCGACGGCACAAATGATGCTCCTGCCCTGGCGCAAGCCGATGTCGGTGTGGCAATGCAGTCAGGCACGCAAGCGGCGCGCGAGGCCGGCAACATGGTCGATCTCGATTCCAATCCGACCAAGCTCATTGAGGTTGTCGAAATCGGCAAGCAGTTGCTGATGACCAGGGGGTCGCTCACTACGTTCTCGATTGCCAATGACGTGGCGAAGTATTTCGCTATTATTCCGGCCCTTTTCGTAGTGACCTACCCGGAACTCGGTGCGTTGAACCTCATGGGCCTGTCGTCGCCCCAAAGCGCCATACTATCGGCCGTTATCTTCAACGCCCTGATTATCATTGCGTTGATCCCGCTGGCGCTCAAGGGCGTCGCCTACAAGCCGGTTGGCGCGTCTGCCCTGCTGCGGCGCAATCTTCTGATCTATGGTCTGGGCGGCCTTATCGTTCCGTTCATCGGCATCAAGATCATCGACATCATCGTCGCGGCCCTACATCTCGCCTGAGGAGAATGAACATGATCTCGCACCTTCGTCCGGCCCTCGTCATGCTGGTCTTGCTTACCTTCATCACCGGCCTCGCCTATCCCCTGGCCATCACAGGGATCGCGCAGGGCGTGTTTCCGTCGGCAGCCAACGGCAGTCTCGTCTTGGCGAATGGCAAAATCGCCGGCTCGGAGCTGATTGGCCAGAACTGGGCAGAAGACGGCTACTTTCATGGCCGGCCTTCCGCGGCAGGCAGTGGTTATTATGGCCTTGCATCATCTGGTTCCAACCTCGGCGCCACATCGCAGAGGCTGGTGGATCGAGTCAAAGTCGATCTGGAAAGGATCGCGGCGGGCGGTGGCGGAATCGTTCCGGTCGACGCGGTGACGGCCTCCGGCAGCGGTCTTGATCCTCACATCTCTCCCGCCAACGCCGAAATGCAGGTGGCACGGGTCGCCAAGGCGCGCAGCATGGACGAAGCAGCGGTGATGAATGCAGTGACGCTGGCGACCGAGTATCCTATGGCTGGCATAGTTGGTGAGCCGCGGGTCAATGTTTTGCTCCTCAACAAGGCACTGGATGGGCTAAAATCGACGCCGAATGGCTAGTGCCGCGAGTCATAGAAACTGCGGGTACAGTCTTTTGAGTTTAACGCGGGCGTCGGCAGTTGTGAATTGCCAATCGGCTTTTGCATAATATTTGT
>JANPCA010000288.1:0-6769 GCA_031430715.1 Hyphomicrobiales bacterium
CAAGGAACTGATCGCCGAACAATTGCGCGACGTCATGGTAAAGGAAGGCGACACCAATACCGCGCTCGCCTCCCGCATGCAAACCAGCAGTCGGCAATTGGACCGGCTCATTGATCAGGCGAATCCGTCGGTAACCTTGGCGACACTGCGGTGTGCGGCGCTGGCGGTGGGTCGGAAGCTGATGGTGGTGTTGGTGTGACATGAGCAAACCGAAAAATGTCCTACCCGGAGTAGGTAAGCCAATCTTTAAGGGCATGCCGGATCAATACGTCGTGAGTTTCCTAAGTGGACGCATTTTGTTCCGCACGCTTTCCTACTTCATGCGCCTCGCTGACGATGGCCGCGGAGATAGCCATGAAGGAAGGCATGTTGACGCGCCGAACCACAATGTCGTGTTGCGGAATCTCTCCACTGGACAAAGTTTTTCGGGCGCTTTTGAATTTCATAACATGGCTGCAATGCCCAATCGTATCTATTGCTTCTGCACAACACTTAACAAGAACAAAGCGGCAGAGTTTGGAGGCTCCACGGCAGAGATACACAATCCAGCCGCTTTCAAGAAGTTAGTCTACAAAGCTCTGACAAAACACAACCGCTCTGAGAAATTAGAGAAACCACTGTTGATTTCCAAGCAAATAACTTACTACAACCCGGCAGAGATGGCACCTGAAAATCTAAACATAAAAGATGCAAGAGATTTGTTGTTTGCCAAGCGAGAGTGCTACAAAGACCAATCCGAGTATCGGTTCGTATTCGCTAGAGAAGGTAGCAATAAACTAGTGCAAAAAATTACCAACAAGACTTACTCACCCTTGGATGACATCGTGGGAGTTGATGACGATGAAGTATTTTTGGATATCGGCAAAATTGAACACATAGCACGAAAGATTTGATTACTGTACATTCAATTTCGGTCTCTCCCGTCGCGTCCGCCTGGTGCACCCGCTTCATGATTTCCTAGCCAACCTCGGGCGTCGTGGTTCATTCATAATATTTTCTGCTGGTGCTGGCGCGCCGTAATGCTGGTTTGTCTTTCGGCGAAACAGCGTGCGAAGAAATTGCTGCCCGCACCCGTTGGGACCGAATGAAGCGGGATGCCAGCCTGCGCTGGCATGACGAAGCTTGTGGAGTTAAGTGTTGTATTTCAATATCTTAGGAAAAACTGCTACCCCAACATTTCGTCATGCCAGCGCAGGCTAGCATCCCGCTTTTCTTGGCTGAGATAACTGTGGCGCTGGTCCCTCACCTGTCATGCGTGCCGCATGACGTCCTCTCCCGCGGGCGGGAGAGGGGTAGGTTAGCCCACCTTCACGGACCGCATCAGAAACGCCGGCATGTTCCCCTCATGGAAACTATGTGCATCCGGCGCGTCGCTGACGTCGCGCTGGGGGTGGTGGCTGGGGCTGCGCTCGCGGGACGGCCTTGGGGTGCGCTCGGGGCGCGCCGGCGCGGAGGGCACTGGCGCCACGGCTTTGGGCTTGGCCTCCGCTTTCGGTTTTTCGGCGCGCGGTTTGGCTTCCGCCCGGGGCTTGGCACTCCGGCTCGACGATCGCCGCTCCCTCGGGGCCTCCACCGCCGCCTCTTCCATTAAAGTCTCGCCAAGGTCGAAGTAAGGAATGTCCTTCTTGATCAGGCCCTCGATGGCGTTCAAGTATTTCGCCTCTTCCTTGGTCACCAGGGTGAAGGCCTGGCCCTCGCGGCCGGCCCTTCCGGTGCGGCCGACGCGGTGCACGTAGTCCTCGGCGTGGGTGGGGACGTCGTAATTGAAGATGTGGCTGACGTCGGGAATGTCGAGGCCGCGGGCCGCCACGTCGGACGCGATCAGGTAGGTCACCTCGTTGTTGCGGAAGGAGGCCAACATCTTCATGCGGGCCGACTGGTCCATGTCGCCATGCAGCGCCCCGGCATTGAAGCCGTGGGTCTTCAGCGACTTTTCGAGCAGCGCCACCGTGGTCTTGCGGTTGGCGAAGACGATGCCGTTGCCGACATGGGGCTGCGAGCGCAGCAGGGCCCGCAGCGTGTCGCGCTTGGCCTTAGCGTCATGGGGCGCCTTGACCAGCATCTGGATGATGGTCTCCGCCGTGGAGGCGGGCCGCGAGACTTCGACGCGCACCGGATTGTGCAGGAAGGCGGTGGAGAGGCGCTGGATTTCGGGCGGCATGGTGGCCGAGAAGAACAGCGTCTGCCGGGTAAACGGCAAGAGCTTGCAGATGCGCTCGATGTCCGGGATGAAACCCATGTCGAGCATGCGGTCGGCCTCATCGATGACCAGCATGTCGATACCGGTCAGCAGCAGCTTGCCGCGCTCGAAATGATCGAGCAGGCGGCCCGGCGTGGCGATGACGACATCCGCACCGCGGTCGATCTTCAAGGCTTGCGGCTCGAAGGCGACGCCGCCGATTAGCAGCGCCACGTTCAAATTGTGCATGCGGCCCAAGGTCTCGAAGGCCTCGCGCACCTGGTCGGCGAGTTCGCGGGTGGGTTCGAGAATGAGGGTGCGCGGCATGCGCGCCCGGGCCCGGCCCTTTTCGAGCATCGACAGCATGGGCAGCACGAAGGCGGCGGTCTTGCCCGAGCCGGTCTGGGCCAGGCCCATGACATCGCGGCGGGCCAAGGCGGGAGGGATCGCCTCCAACTGGATCGGGGTTGGGGTCGTATACCCCGCGGCGGTGACCGCTTCGAGGGTCTTGGGGCTCAGTCCGAGCTGGGTAAATGGCATGTGGTGGTATGAAACCGATCTGGCGATTGATAGTTGGAAAGGGCGCCCGGGGCAGACTCGCCTTGATCCGGGGGCGCTCAAGTTGCAGTGCACATAGGTGGTTGCGGCGGGAAAGTCAAATGACAGGCCCGTCATGATGAAGCTCTTGGCCCGGGGATTGACGAAAGCCCTGACGGAGCGCAGCGTGGGTGTGGGGCTAGACGTGACGATCATATCCGCGCAGTGGAGTTCTCCATGCCAGCACCGGTCAAGTGGACGCCCGATTTCGAACTGATCAACGCCGAGAATCCCGAAGGCCATCCCTGGCTTTCGGCCTCACCCGACGGGCGCTTTTCACTGCTGTTTTTCGAGAGTTTCTTGGGCCCTCCGGTCCATACGGACCTCGAGGAGCGCGTCTACAATGCCGCTGGGGCAAACCCGGTATCAATCGGCACCACTTTCAGTGCGGCCACCATCGAGCGTCAGCCGGCCAGCGCCTACCTGGCCGACGGGCGCCGCGTCATCGTGTGGACCGAGGCCCCCGCGGCTGGCGGCGGCAATCTCCTGGATGTCTATGCCACGGTCTATTACGGCAACAATGTCATCGATCTGCCGCGCTTCCTGGTTGCCGGAGGTGCCGCCAATCAGCTCGATCCGGTGGTCGCCGCCTCGGGCTCGGGCTTCGTCATCGCGGTCAACGACGGCTCGGTCGCCGGCGGCCGTCTCATTCTCAAATTCTACAACATCGCCGGAACGCTGATCAACACGGTAACCGCTCCGGACGCGCCGGAGGGTGTCAATCAGACCAGCTTGGGCGACCATCGCGATGTCGAGATCACCGTGCTCGCCAACGGCAACTATGTGGTGACCTGGGCGGACCATCTGCAGTTCGACATTTTTGCCCGCGTCTATTCGGCCAGCGGCATCGCGCTGAGCGGCATTCTCGACGTGGAACCGGGTGGCTCCCTGGCGACATTCCCCGATGTGACGGCGCTGGCCGACGGCCGTTTCGTGGTCACCTATGTTCAATTCCAAATAAACACATTGCGCGGCCACATCTACGAGGCCGGCGGCAGCTCCGCCGGAACCCCCTTCACCATTGCCACCAACGCGCTCAACGCCCTGCAGCAGCAGGCGCAGACCGCGGCGCTCCACGACGGCCGCTTGGTGACCGTGTGGGTGACCACCGGCGGCAATATCGAAGGCCAGGTGCTGTTCGCCGACGGCACGCCCGATGGCGCGGCCTTCACGGTCAACAGCGACGCGGCGGGCGGCAAGGGCAGGCCCACCATCGCCACATTGGCAGATGGCCGCTTCGCGGTCTCCTGGGAAAGCGGTGTGGGTGCCGCGCGAACCATCTTCACCACCATCTTCGATCCGCGCGAGGCTGGGCTTGCCGCTTCGGCGTCGAGCTTTGACGATGATTGGATCGGCACCAGCTTCGCCGATCTGATCTTCGGCGGGGTGGGGCACGACAAGATTGAAGGTGCGGGCGAAGCCGACACGCTGCGCGGCGAAGCGGGCAATGACGCTTTGTCAGGCGGCACGGGAGGCGACGAACTCTTCGGCGGCAATGACAATGATGTTCTGACCGGAGGCGATGACGATGACAGCCTCTTCGGCCAACTGGGCAATGACGCGCTCAGTGGCGATGCGGGCAGCGACACGCTGATCGGGGGTGCGGGCGCGGATAGCCTGTCGGGTGGCGACGGCATCGACGCCATGCGAGGCGGCGACGGCATCGACGTCCTCACCGGCGGCGCCGGCAACGATGTGCTGACCGGCGGCGCGCTGGGTGACCTGTTCGTGTTCGCGGCTCCCGGCGGCGGCAATGACCGCATCACGGATTGGAATGCAAGTGACGGTGACACATTGCAAATCAGCGCGGCGGCATTCGGCGGCGGTCTGGTGGCGGGCTTCCTGACCGCTGACCGCCTGGTCGCCGCGCCACAGGCGGCACCCGATCAGGCCTTTGGCCAGTTCCTGTTCAATACCAACACCGGACAATTGCGCTGGGACGCCGACGGCACCGGGGCAGGGGGTTCCGTCACCATCGCCAGGCTGCAAGATGGCGCTGCGGCAGTTACAAACTTAAGCGTTTCCGACTTCGAGATCCTGGCTTAGCCAGGCCGCGAAGTTTGTAGGGAATCGTTCCGACGGCCAGCGTCGCCGCTGGCACCGGGGAAAGCTGGCATCCCGCTTTTTCAACGGCGGCCACCCGGCCGGAAATTTCCTTACATATCCGGCCGCCGGAACCCGGTCTTGAGGGTGTTACCTTTCCCGCATAGCTTGTGGACCAGCCGCGAATCGCCGCGGCGGGTTGATAAGGGGAATATAATGAAGAAACTTGGCGCCGAATTCTTCGGCACCTTCTGGCTGGTGTTTGGCGGCTGCGGCTCGGCCGTGCTGGCGGCGGCCTTTCCGGATATGGGGATCGGCCTGTTGGGCGTGTCCTTCGCCTTCGGGCTGACCGTACTGACCATGGCCTATGCGGTGGGCGGCATCTCGGGCGGGCACTTCAACCCGGCCGTGTCGGTGGGCCTTGCAACAGCCGGCCGCTTCTCGTGGAGCGAGCTTCCCGGCTATGTCGTGGCCCAGGTGGCGGGCGCCATCGTGGCGGGGATCGTGCTTTATGCCATCGTCTCCGGCAAGGCGGATTTCACCACCGTGGGCGGCTTCGCGTCGAACGGCTATGGCGACCTGTCGCCCGGCAAATATGGACTGTTTTCGGCGCTGATCATCGAAGTGGTGCTGACCGCCATGTTCCTGATCATCATCTTGGGGGTCACCGGCAAGAAGGCACCGGCGGGATTCGCGCCGATCGCCATCGGTCTGGCGCTGACGCTGATCCACCTGATCTCGATCCCGGTGACCAATACCTCGGTCAATCCAGCCCGCTCGACGGGCGTGGCGCTCTTCGCGGGCTCGGGCGCATTGGGCCAACTCTGGCTGTTCTGGCTGGCGCCCATCGTAGGCGCGGCAATCGGCGCCTCGATCCACAAGGCGCTGCTGTCGGACGATTGAGCAACAAAGGGCGGCGCCCATCGGTGCCGCCCCCATCTTTTCATGGCCAGGCGCAAAGCAAGCGGGCTGGTCAATACAGTTGCAGCCTTGACGAGCGAAGGCATCTGTACTTCCGTTTGCCGTCCTTGTTCGTGTACCAAACGGCCCTCTTGGTCCCCCCACACTGATCTGACCGGTTCTTGGCTTTTGCCTTGGGTTTCTTGCTGGTCCTGGCAGTCCGCGATTTGGTTTTGGTCTTCGGCGGCTCTGCTTCAGCGGCGCTGGTCATGGCTTCAGCCAGGGGCGGCGGCGCATCCACGGTATCCGGCTGAGCGGGTGGCCCCTCGATCAGATTTGTTCCGATCACTTCGGGCCTCGCCTTGAACTCCGATGCCGGTGTTTGAGGCGCCACGTCCTTCGCGGGCACGGCAGGGCTGGGGGATGGCAACATTTCTTCGGCCTCTTCGGCCTCTGGGGCTATCGGTGTGGCCGGGGCCGCTTGCTCGGGCGCCGTGGCAACGGAAGAACTGGACTCTGGGCCCTCTGGGGGCGTCGCGGCCGCTTGGGGCCTATCTGGTGGCAGCGCGGGGCGTAATGGTGGTTTCTCTGTTCCCTGAAGGCGCTCCGCCGCCGCGATGACCAGTGGATTGCCTGCTGCCGTATCCGGCGTGACCGTCAGGGTGTGCGCAACGGTGTCCGCCAGCACGACCACGGCACATTGCACCTTGAAGACTTCGGTCATGGGTGTTGTGTGCTGAATCGGACTTACGCAATGTGCCCCCGTCAGGAAAACGACCTCGATAAGCTTCACGCCACAACCCTCACAGAATTCGGCGGAACCCCGGCACGAAAATGAGGCCGCAAAATGACTGCGCCGGAGCCTCCGTTCCCATCAACTTTGGGCCAAGGGCTGTTGGCGGGGGATTGCCCTGCCAATGGGGGCGTCGACTTCAACGTCAGCGCCACAAACTGAAACGAAACGGGGCGGCGCCCATCATGAGTGCCGCCCCGCCTGGTTGTGCCCGCAGATCTCACCCCAGATCAAACCGGTCGGCGTTCATCACCTTG